>NZ_JBSFVR010000025.1:0-44118 GCF_053592415.1 Streptomyces sp. NPDC002690
GGGCATCGACCCGGGCAAGACGGTCGCCGCCCGCAAGGAGCTCGGCCTCTCCACCACCGTCCCGGCCGACGAAGCGGAGGTCTGGGCGGGCTGACGGCCGACAGCCCTGAAGCTTCCTTTTCCGGGGGCGGTGGTGAAGGAGGGACCGGCGCCGGGGCGCCGGTCCCTCCTTCGTGAGGCCGTAAGGGTCGTGCGGGTCGCGAGGCCGGTCCGATGCCCGGGGGACGCGCGCGGAGTCGGCCGGTCGGCCGTGGACCGGTTGGCGGAGTGCAGGTTCGTTTCGTCGCCATTCGTACGAGTGAGGCGGGGATGCGGGGTTCCTCCTGCTGGGGAGGAGAGGGCCGCGACAACCTCCCCCAGCAGAGAGACCCACCGATGCGTCTTCGCTCCGCCTTCCCCGCCGTTCTCGGCGCCGCCCTGCTCTTCGCCACCGTCCCCACTCCGGCCTCCGCCGCCGAGGGGCAGTTCCGCTACGACTACGTGACCGCCGAGGGGTACGACGCGACCGGCTTCCTCAACAACCCGCGAAGCGGCGTGTGCATCAACCTCCCGGGCGTAGGCCCGGAGAACCCCGAGCCCGCCCACTCGCCGAAGAATCGCACGGACGTGTGGGCGACGGTCTACGCCGACGCCGACTGCGAGGGAGCCTTCTTCAACCTTCGCCCGCACACCGGCGGAGGCACGGAGCGGCTCAAGGTCCGGTCGGTCTTCTTCGGGCCGTCGACGAGCGACGACTGAACCGCAGGTACGGGGCGGCGTGCGCCCGCGCCGGGCAGCACGCGCTCCTGCCTCCACCGCCACGGCCTCCACCGCACCCGGCGGCCCCGCCCGCGCGTCCAGCGCGCGCCGGCTGGGGCGGCGCGGTACCGCGCGGTCGCCGTGGCGGTGCGCGGTCAGACGGCGATGGTCTGGTACTCGACGTACTGGTTCAGGCCCACCGAACCGAACTCGCGTCCGATGCCACTGGACTTGAAGCCGCCGAAGGGGCCGTCCTTAGCGGGCGCCGCGCCGTTGACCAGCACGATGCCGGTCCGTATCCGGCGGGCGACGGCGAGGGCGCGCTCCTGGTCGGCGGACCAGACACCGCCGCCGAGCCCGTAGTCGGAGTCGTTGGCGATGCGGACGGCATCGTCCTCGTCGTCGAAGGGGATGACCACCAGCACCGGGCCGAAGATCTCCTCGCGGGCGATCCGCATGGTGTTGTCCACATCCGCGAAGAGGGTGGGTGTGACGTAGTAGCCGCCCTCCAGGCCCTCGGGGACCTCCGGGCCGCCGGTGACCAGTCGGGCGCCTTCGCTGATCCCGAGCTCGATGTACGAGCGCACGCGCTGCTGTTGGTCGGCGCGGACCATCGGGCCGATGAACGTGGCCGGGTCGGACGGGTCGCCCACGACCAGGGTCTCCATCATGGCCTTGACCGCCTGGACGACCTCCTCGTAGCGGCTGCGCGGGGCCAGAATCCTGGTGTGGGCCTGGCAGTTCTCTCCGTTGTTGCCCAGCGAGTGGAACTTCAGCCCCTTGGCCACTTCCGTGGGGTCGGCGTCTTCCAGCACGATCACGGCCGACTTGCCGCCCAGCTCCAGGCTGACCCGCTTGAGCTGCGCACCCGCCGTGGCGGCGATCGCGCGTCCGGCGGCGGTCGAGCCGGTGAAGGCGACCTTGTCGACGCCCGGATGGGCGACCAGATACTCGCTCGTCTCACGGCCGGCGGGCAGCACGGAGACGACACCCTCGGGGAAACCGGCCTCGGCGAGGACCTCCGCGAGGGCGAGCGAGTCGACCGCGGTCTCCGGGGACGCCTTGAGGACCACGGTGCACCCCGCCAGCAGAGCGGGCACCAACTTGACCAGGGCCGACTGGTGCGGGGCGTTCCACGGGATGATCGCGGCGACCACACCGACCGCCTCGCGGCGCAGCAGTGCCCCGGACGGCAGCACCGACTCCCAGTCCAGGTCCGCAGCGGCGCGCAGGTATGCGGCGGTCTGCTCGGGCAGGCCGTGCACGTTCAGGCTGGTGGTGATCGAGATCGGTGAGCCGTTCTCGGCGGTGATCAGCGCGGCCATCTCGGCGGCGCGGGAGCTGTAGAGCTCCTGGAGGCGTGCCACCGTCTTCTGCCGCTCCTCGGGGGACAGTCGCGGCCACGGGCCGTGGTCGAACGCCTCACGAGCGGCGGCCACCGCGGCATCCACGTCGGCCGGGGTCGCGTGCGGCACCGTGCCGACGAGTGACCGGTCGTGCGGGGAGTGGACCTCGATGACCTCTGTACCGGCCGGAGCCGACCAGCGGCCTCCGATGAAGAGCTTGTCGTACGACGTCATGGCGTATCTCGCTTCCGGTGCTACGGGACGGGGACGTTTTGCAGACCGTCGGTCTGTTACGTCCTCCAACTTAAGGGACCACCGGTCTGATGTCAAAAGACCGGGAGTCTGTAAACTGGGGGCATGACGAACTTCCAGCGCGCCCGCAGCGAGGAGCAGCGCGAGATCCGGCGACGGGCGATCCTCGACACCGCTGCCGCGATGCTCGACGAGATGCCCGTCGCGGCGGTCAGCCTGAACGAGCTGAGCCGACGGGTCGGTCTCGCCAAGTCGAACGTGCTGCGGTACTTCGAGTCGCGCGAGGCGGTCCTGCTGGAACTGCTCGACCTCGCGTGGAAGGAGTGGACGTCCGAACTGCCCGCACTGCTGGCCGAGGCCGTCGATGACGAGGCTGCGGCCGACGAGCGGGGGGAGCGGTTCGCGGCCGCGGTGACCGACTCCCTCGCCGAACGGCAGGTGCTCTGCGACCTGTTCAGCGCGCAGGCCGGCGTCCTGGAGCACAACGTGTCGCCGGACGTGGCCGCCCGGTACAAGCGGGCCGCCCTCGGGAACGTGGCGGGGCTCACCACTCTCGTCCGCCTGCACCTCCCCGAACTCGGGGATCAGTCGGAGGAGTTGGCGGCCTCCGTCATCATGGTCGCCGGGGCCGTGTGGACCCACGCCCGTCCCTCGCAGGCGATGCTCGACGCCTACGAGGCCGATCCGTCCCTGGCCGCCCTGAGGATGGACTTCACCACCTCGCTGCGGCAGATGCTCGCCACCTTCACCGCGGGCGCCCTGGCCCGCGCCTGACCCGATCCACCGGTACTGGTCCTGAGCCCGGCCTTCGCGCCCCACACCTCACCTGGAGCACCCTTTGCGCGTTCTCGTGTTCGGAGCGTCCGGCATGGTCGGACACGGTGCCCTGCGCGCCTGCCTGCTCGACGACACCGTCACCGAAGTGCTCGCCGTCGTCCGGCGCCCGCTGGACCTCGACCACCCCAAGCTGCGGCAGATCGTCCACGCCGACTTCACCGACTACACCTTTGTGATGGACCGGCTGAAGGACGTGGACGCCTGCTTCTTCTGCCTCGGAGTGTCCGCCGTGGGGCGCGGGGAGGAGGAGTACACGCGGGTCACCTACGACTACACGCTCGCCGCCGCCCGGGCCGTGCACGCCGCCAGCCCGTCACTCACCTTCGTCTACGTATCCGGTGAGGGCACGGACACCACCGGGACGAGCCGTCAGATGTGGGCGCGGGTGAAGGGGCGCACGGAGAACGACCTCCTCGCCCTGGGGATGGACGCGCGCATGTTCCGTCCCGGCTACATCCAGCCCGTCGACGGGGCCGTCTCGCGTACCCCGCTCTACCGCGGCCTGTACGCCGTCATCGGATTCCTGTTCCCTCTCCTGCGGCGCGCCTTTCCCCGTCACGTCACCACCACCGAGGCCGTGGGGCGCGCCATGCTCGCTGTCGTCCGGCACCCGGGCGCCGGGCCCACGATCCTGCGCAACCCCGACATCAACCGCCTGGCGGCGGGCGGACCCGCGCAGGGGCCGGGGCGGGGAGCCGCGCGCACCTGATCGCGGGAGCCCCACGCCGGGTTGCGCGTCACCGCCCCGCTGTTCTACCGGATCGGAGTCCGGTGGGCCTGCGCTGCTTCCCCCCGACGGCGACGGGACCCCTCCCGGAGCCACGGCCCTCACCGTACCGAACGGTCTCGTGGCCCCGGACCCACGATCGGGCGGGGCGGCAAGCCCTCCGTCGCCGCCCCGCCTTCCGGCCGCCCCACCGAGTCCCTACGCTTTCCTCCCATGCCGAACACCTCCGCTCTTCTCGTCATCGACATGCAGAACGACACGGTGGCCCTTGCCCACCGGGCCGCCGAGACCGTCGCCGTCCTCGTCGATCTGCGCCGACGCGCGCACGAGGCGGGCGCGTTGGTCGTGACGGTGCAGGACGGTGGCGGTGGCACTGAGGTCGGTTCCGAGGGCTGGCAGGTGGTGCCCGAACTCACCCCCGGCGCCGAGGAGGCCGTCCTCCGCAAGACCGCCCCGGACAGCTTCCTCTCCACCGGTCTCGACGCCCTGCTGAAGGCGCACGGAGTCACCGAGGTGGTCGTCACCGGGTTCGCCACCGAGATCTGCGTGGACACCACCGCACGTTCCGCGCTCAGCCACGGGTACGACCTGGTGCTGGTGGCCGACGGGCACACCACCTCCGTGCGGGGCGCCGACGACGGTGCGTACGCCGCTCCGGACCAAGCGGTGAGCCACCACAACGCGATCTTCCGGAACTTCCGCCACCCCGGACGCAGCAGCCGGGTACTGAACGCCTCGGACGTGGAGTTCGAGCAGCCGGGCCCCGCACGGCCCGAGCCCGAGGCCCCCGAACCCGACTTCGTACGCGCCACCCGGAACTCCTACGACGTCATGGCCGCCGACTACTCCACCCGGTTCCGCGCCGAACTGGACGCCAAGCCGCTGGAACGCGCGCTGCTCGCCGGGTTCGTGGACCTCGTACGGGAGACCGGCGGAGGCAAGCCGCTCGCCGACGTGGGATGCGGTACGGGGAGGGTCACCGGCCACCTGCACGGACTCGGCGCCGACGTGTTCGGGATCGACCTGTCACCCGGAATGCTCGCGGTGGCCCGCGCCGAACACCCCGGCATCCGGTTCGAGGAGGGCTCGATGCTCGCGCTCGACCTGCCGGACGGGTCGCTGGGCGGGCTGCTCGCCTGGTACTCGGTCATCCACATCACCGACGCCCTGCTCCCCGCCGTCTTCGCCGAGTTCCACCGGGTACTCGCCCCGGGAGCGCACGTACAACTCGGCTTCCAGGCCGGGGACGGTACCCGCCACCGCACCGACGCCTGGGGGCGCCCGATCGAACTCGACTTCCACCGCCGCCGGCCCGAGGCCGTCTCCGCCCTGCTCGACGCGGCGGGCTTCGAGCCCCGGGTACGTACCGTGCGCGAGGCCGACACCGACGGCGCGTTCCCGGAGCCGACCCCGCAGGGGTTCGTGCTGGCGCGCAAACCCCTGGGCTGAGCGGGCGGTCAGTCGGCCGGTCGTGCCGACTCGGCCGTGCGGGTACCCGCCGCGACGAGTTCCGCCACGTCGAGCGACACCTCGGCCCCGATCGAGGCGGGCAGCGTGACCGTCTGACCGGGGGCGTACACCTCGTGCCGGTCGTAGGACGAGCCACCCGGCTCGGTGAGCACGTGGACCCGGCCGTGACGGCGGTCCAGGACCACGTACACCGGGACCTTGGCCTCCGCGTACACGGTCGGCTTCAGGTGGAGGTCGCTGCGGTAGTTGCTGGAGGTGACCTCCAGCACGAGACGGAAGACGGCCGGGTCGTAGCAGTGGTTCTCGGCCCGATGGGCGTCGAAGTCGGCGTCCACGAGGCCCAGGTCGGGGATCACGTAGTCCTGTGGACCACCGGGGAGCCAGAGGCCGATGCCCTGGAGCAAGCGTGCCGCTGCTCCCTCCGTCGCGAAGCCGCAAGATCACTCGCGAGGGTGAGGCGGTACGGCGACGGCCCCGCACACCGAGGTGTACGGGGCCGTCGCCCAGGCGGTGAGCCGGGGTGCCGCAGCGGTTACAGCTTCTCGATCACGTAGTCGATGCAGGCGGTCAGCGCCTGGACGTCCGCCGGGTCGATCGCCGGGAACATCGCCACGCGCAGCTGGTTGCGGCCCAGCTTGCGGTAGGGCTCGGTGTCCACGATGCCGTTGGCGCGGAGCACCTTGGCGATCGCGGCGGCGTCGATGTCGTCCGAGAAGTCGATCGTGCCGATGACCTGCGAGCGCTTCGCCGGGTCGGTGACGAACGGGGTGGCGTGCTTCGACTCCTCGGCCCAGCCGTAGAGGTTCTGGGAGGAGGCGCGGGTGCGGCCGGTCGCGAAGTCCAGGCCGCCCTGGCCGTTCAGCCACTTCAGCTGCTCGTTGAGCAGGAAGAGGGTGGAGAGGGCCGGGGTGTTGTACGTCTGGTTCTTCGTCGAGTTGTCGATCGCCGTGGGCAGCGAGAAGAACTCGGGGACGTGGCGGCCGGAGGCGTGGACGCGCGCCGCGCGCTCCAGGGCCGCCGGGGAGAACGCCGCGATCCACAGGCCGCCGTCGGAGGCGAAGGACTTCTGCGGGGCGAAGTAGTAGACGTCCGTCTCGGTGATGTCGACCGGCAGACCGCCGGCGCCCGAGGTGGCGTCGACCACGACGAGTGCTCCCTCGTCGGCACCGGCGACACGCTTGATCGGCGCCGCGACACCCGTGGAGGTCTCGTTGTGGGTGAAGGCGTAGACGTCCACGCCCTCCTCGGCCTGCGGCTCCGGGTGGGTGCCGGGCTCGGAGGAGATCACGGACGGGTCCGCCAGCCAGGGCGCGAGCTTCGCGGCCTTGGCGAACTTCGAGGAGAACTCACCGAAGTTCAGGTGCTGGGACTTCGTCTCGATGAGACCGTGCGTCGCGACGTCCCAGAACGCGGTGGACCCGCCGTTGCCGAGAACGACCTCGTAACCCTCGGGGAGGGAGAAGAGGCTGCGCACACCGTCGCGTACCTCGCCGACCAGGTTCTTGACCGGGGCCTGGCGATGGGACGTACCGAGGAGAGAGGTTCCGGTGGCGGCCAGCGCGTCGAGCGCCTCCGTCCGCACCTTGGAGGGCCCGGCGCCGAAGCGTCCGTCGGCGGGCTTGATGTCAGCGGGAATCTGGATATCGGCCACGAGTCGGAGCGTAGTCCCTCGGGGACGGGGCGAAAGACCCTGTCCGTCCGGTGAGACGGACGCTCCGACCCGTGGACAACACGGAGGCCGGTGCGGTAGGGCGCGTCCGGCGGATCTCGACCAGGTCCTGATCCACCGGACACCCCCTGGGCGGGGCGTCAGCCCAGGGTGACCGGGAGTTCGAAGAGGTCGTTCTGGGTCACGATCGGCTTGTTCCGCAGCTCGGCGGCGGGCACGGCGAGCTCCAGCTCCGGGAAGCGGGCGTACAGCGCGGGGAGCGCGACGGCCGCCTCCAGGCGGGAGAGCGCGGCACCCGGGCAGATGTGCGGACCGTGGCCGAAGGAGAGGTGGCGGTTGGGGGAGCGGGTGAGGTCGAACTCCGCTGCGTCCGGGCCCCATTGCTTCTCGTCCAGGCTGAGAGCGGCGAACGAGACCATCAGCCCCTCGCCCCTCGGCAGCACCCGGTCGCCGATGGTGATGTCCTCGGTGGCGAAGCGGATCAGGACGTGCGAGGTCGGCGACGACCAGCGCAGCGTCTCCTCGATCGCACCCTCCCAGGTCGCCCCGCCGGAGAGCACCAGCGCGCGCTGCTCGGGGTGGGTCTGGAGGGCGACGACGGTGTTGACGATGAGGCTGATGGTGGTCTCGTGACCGGCGGCGATGATCAGCTTGAGCGTGTTGAGGATCTCGTCGTCGGTGAGACGGTCGCCGTCCTCGGAGGCGTTCAGCAGCGCACCCGTCAGGTCGTCGGCCGGGGACTCCTTCTTCTCGTCCAGGATGCGTGTGAACAGGCTGTGGATGTCCCCCATCACCTGCGGGACCTCGGCCGGCGGCGTCAGGTTGGAGAAGAACTTGTCGAAGAGCTCCTTCATCCGGGGCAGGTCCTCGGTGCCGATGCCCATCAGCTCGCTGATGACGTTCATCGGCAGCGGGTAGGCGAACTCGGCCTTCAGGTCCACGCTCTCGCCCGCCGGGCGGCCGGCGAGCCGGTCGAGCAGCTCGTCGGTACGGGCCTGGATGCCCTCGCGGAGCCGCTCCACCCGGCGTACGGTCAGCGCCTGGGCGACCAGGCCGCGCAGCCGGCGGTGCTCGGCGCCGTCCGAGGTCAGCATGGTCTTACCGGGGTTGACCAGGCCGATCAGCGGCCAGTCGGCGGCGATCTCGCCGCGCTGCCACGCGTTCCAGACGTCGATGTCCTTCACCAGGCGCGGGTCCGTGAGGGCCGCCTTCGCCTCGGCGTGGTGGGTGACGGCGTAGATGTGGACCCCGCCGGGCAGCTCCACGGGGACCAGCGGACCGGCCGCGTGCAGCCGGGCGCTCTCGCCCCTGAGGTCGCCGACGAACATGTCGAGGACGATCCGCTCCTCGTCGCGCGCGCCGGTCGGTTCCGTGGTCGTCGCGGTCACCGCGTGCCTCCAAGGGCGGGAGTGGGAGTGAAGCGGACAGGCAACTCGGTGAGCCCGCGCAGCCACGGGGACGGGCGCCGGGTGAGGTCCTCGGCCCGGACCGCGAGATCGACGTCGGGAAGCCGGTCGAGGATCGCCTCGATACCGGTACGGGCGATGATCTCGGCGGTCTCCTGGGCGGGGAACGGGCAGCGGTGCTCGCCGTGGCCGAAGGAGAGGAAGGCGTTGTTGCCGCCGGTGAGGGCGGAGCCGTCGGTGCGGACCTGGGGGTCGGCGTTGGCGGCGGCGACTCCCAGGATCAGCAGGTCACCGGCCTGGATGTGCTTGCCGCCGAGGTGGGTGTCGCGGCTCGCCCAGCGGCCGGCCACGTTCTGCGTGGGGGTGTCCTCCCACAGCACCTCGTTCATCGCCTCGGCGACGCTGTGCCGGCCGCCGGAGAGCGAGGCGGCGAACCGGTCGTCGGTGAGCATCAGCCGCAGCGAGTTGCCGATCCAGTCGGCGGTCGGCTGGTGCGCGGCGGCCATCATGACCATGAGGTCCCGGGAGACCTCGTCGTCGGTGAACTCGCCGGCGTCGGCGAGCATCCGCGACGGTACGTCGTCCTCGGGTTCGGCGGACCGCTCGGCCACCAGCCCGATGACGGAGCCGGCGATGTGGCGCTGCCCGGCGAGGGCGTCCGGACCGCCGTTGATCATGTCGTTCATCGCCTTGACGAGGGCGGGGCCCGCCTCGTCCGGAAAGCCGAACAGCTTGGCGAGGACCCGGACGGGCAGCAGCATCGCGTACTCCGCGATCAGGTCGCAACCGCCGTTGGAGCAGAAGGCGTCGATCAGCTCGTCCGCGAACGCCTCGGTGTACTTGCGGAGTTCGAAGGGATCGGCGCCCTCCAGTGCCGAACTGATCACCTGTGAACGGCGGCTGTGCCGCTCGCCGACGGTGTACAGGATCGACGGCTGGTCCTTGCTGATCATCGGGTGCAGGGGCCAGTCGTCGGGAATGTCCGGCCACTGGTTCCAGATCTGCGAGTCCCGGGTGAACAGGGCCGGATCGGTGGTGACCTGGTGCAGTTCGCGATAGCCGAGGACGAGCCAGGCCGGTACGTCACCGGGCAGCACGATCGGCGCCACCGGCCCGTGGTCCCTGCGGACCTCCCGGTACAGCTGGTGCGGTTCGGTGGCGAACCGGGGCCCGGACAGCGGTACGGGACCGGGGTCCTTGGCCGCGCCCTGACCGTGGTCGACGGGACACGAGTTCACGAGGTGGTCTCCGAGGTTCTGCCGGCCGCCTCGGGGGCGCCCGCGAGCGCCCCTTCCGGAGTCCGGGCGCGGGCGGCGGACAGCGCGTGGAGGTGCTCGACGAGCGTGATCAGGACGTACTTGCTGGACGACCGGTCGCGGGCGTCGCACTCCACCAGCGGTACGTCCGGCGAGAGGTCGAGGGCGTCACGGATCTGCTGCTCGGTGTGGAGCGGGCCGCCGAAGTCGTTGCACGCCACGATGAACGGCGTGCCGTGGTGCTCCAGGCGGTCGATGGCGTACCAGGAGTCCGCGAGCCGACGGGTGTCGACCAGGACGACGGCCCCCAGCGTGCCGGAGAAGAGCCGGTCCCACAGGAACCAGAAACGTTCCTGGCCGGGCGCTCCGAAGAGGTACAGCACAGAGCGTTCGTCCAGGGTGATGCGGCCGAAGTCGAAGGCGACCGTGGTGGACGCCTTCGACTGGACGCCGTCGAGGTGATCGACGGCCTCGCCCGCGCGCGTCATCGTCTCCTCCGTGTTGAGCGGACGTATCTCGCTCACGGAACGGACCATGGTCGTCTTGCCCACGCCGAATCCGCCGACGACGACGATCTTCAGTCCGTTGTCGGCCGTCGCCCGAAGGGCGGCGCGGTCAGAGGTTGCGGAGTCCAACGAGCACCTGTTCCAGGATGTCGGGGGCGGGGAGCCGGTCCGAGACACGGGCGGTACGGGGATGGCGTGCGCTGATGCGGCCCGTGTCGAGCATGTCGCCGAGCATGATGCGGACGATGCCGACCGGCAGTTTCAGGGTCGCGGAGATCTCCACCACCGCGGTGGGGCGCTCGCACATCCGCAGGATCGCGACGTGCTCCGACTGCATGCCGGGGGCCGGTTCGCACTCGGCGACGACGAGCGTCACCAGGTCGAAGGCGTCGGAGTCCGTCCGGCTGCGACCACCGGTGAGGGTGTAGAGCCGGTCGGGGGAGTCGTCACGACCGGGGCGGGGGCGCGGCACCGGGGGCATCAGCCGGTGGTTCCGGTGTCGGCGCCCGACCCGTCGGACGGGACGGCGGGATCGCGGGGCGGAGCGACCAGGTGTTCGCCGAGCTGCTCGACCAGCTCGCTCATGTTGTGCCCGACGAGGCCCACGTCGGAGTCCTCGGCGGCGACGACCGCCAGATGGGCGCCCGCGCCGGCCTCCACGATGAACAGCACCCCGCCGTGGAACTCGGCCATCGCGGACCGTACGCCGCCGGTGCCGTCACCGAACTCGACGGATGCGCCGTGCGAGAGGCTCTGGATGCCCGCGGAGATCGCGGCGAGCTGGTCGGCCTGGTCCACGGAGAGTTCGGGTGTGCGGCACAGCTTCAGGCCGTCCCGGGAGAGCACGAGCGCGTGCCGGGCGCCCGGCGTGCGTTCGAGCAGACCCTCCAGCAGCCAGTTCAGCTTCTCGTCGGTGGTCGCGGTCATCGGGTGTTGCCTTCCGGGAGGGTTACGTTGGCCCGTACTGCCTGGCTGAAGGTGGAGAAGCGCTCGGCCTGCCTCTTCGCGTCGTTGGCCCGGTCCCGGGGGGTCGCGGAGTCGACGGGGGCGGTGGCCGTCGCCCGGGACTCGGCGGCGGCGAAGGTGCGGCCCCGGCGGCGCCGGGGCAGCCCGCTCTCACCGAACTTCGGGAAGGAGCCGGTCGATTCGGCCTCGGACTCGGGGACGGGGGTGGCCTCGCCCTCGGCCCGGGACCCGGCGGCGGGCGTGGTGTCAGGGGCCTCGGCCTTCGCGGGCTCGGCCTTCGCGGTGTCCACACCCGGCCGGGCGTCGCCCTCGGGGAGGGCCGCCGAGGAGTGGGCGGGCTCCGGTTCGGGCGTACGGGGCTTCGGCTCGGGCGTACGGGGCTCCGGTTCGGGCGTACGAAGCTTCGGGACCACGGTCGGGAGCGACGGGGTCGCGGCACCCTGCGGGGTACGGGAGATGAGTTCCTGGGGCAGCATCAGCAGGGCGCCGGTGCCGCCGCGCGCGGAGGGCCGGAAGGAGACCCGCAGGCCGTGCTTGCGGGCCAGGCGGCCGACGACGGCGAGGCCGAGGCGGGTGCCGGAGAGCGCGGTGAAGCTCTGGTCGTCCGGGGAGACCGCCTGTTCGGCGCGGCGGAGCTGCACGTCGCTCATGACGAGCCCGCTGTCCTCCACGGTGATCACCACACCGGCCGGTACCTCTTCGACGTACACGTGTACTTCGGCGGTGGGCGGCGAGAAGTTGGCAGCGTTGTCGAGGAGTTCCGCGAGCGCGTGCATGACGCCCTCGGCCGCGTGCCCGGCGATGGCCACGTCGCTGGTCGAGTGCAGCCGGATGCGCCGGTATCCACTGATCCGGCCCATCGCGCCGCGCAGGATGGACTCCATCACGATCGGCCGCGCCCAACGGCGCCCGGAGCGCGCCCCGGTCAGGACGGCGACGGAGTCGGCGAGCCGGCCCGCCTGGGCGGTGCGGTGGTCCAGGTGGAGAAGGTCGCCGAGGACGTTCTCGTCGGAGTGCCGGTTCTCCATTTCCCGCAGGTCGGCCAGCATGCTGGTGGCGAGTGCCTGCATGCGGCTCGCCGCGTTGGCGCCCGTCGAGAGGGCGGCGGAACGCTCCCGCTCGACCTGGGCGAGGCGGGCGGTGAGTGCGGCCTTCTCACCCGCGAAGCGTTCCCGGTCGGCCTCGTTCTCGGCCGCGCGCCGGTCGGTCTCGGCGGCCAGCCGCTCCTTGGCCGTGGCCGCCTCGGCGGTGGCCCGGGCGAGTGCGGTGGCCGCCTCGGAGGCGGCGCGGGTGGCCTCGGCGCGGGAGGTGGCCTTGATCCGGGCAGCCTCCGCGGTGAAGCGCTGCGCGTCCGCGGAGGCGGACGACACCAGGCGGGTGGTGTCGTCGGTGAACCTCCGGCTGTCGGCCGCCCGGGCCTCGCGCAGCGCCCGTGCGGTGCCCAGGGCGTGGGCGGCGACGGTCACGGCCACGGTCAGTGCGACGGCCGCCGCACCCGCCCCCCAGGCCAGGGGGGTCCGCACCGAGACGGGGGCAACGGTGGCGGCCCATACGCACAACGAGCCAGAGACGACTGCCGACACCAGCGCGGCGAGCGCGGTCGACCGGGTTGAGGGGCGCAATCGGAGTCCTTGGGGCGGACGGCACGGGCGGCGCCGACCGGTCGGGCGACGCTCGCTGGTCGGGCGACGCTGGTCGGGGCGCCGGCCGGTCGGGCGGCGCGGCGGACGCTGCGAGTGGGGGGCGGTCGGGACACGGCCTTCGTCGCGGAGAGTGAGTGGGCCGTAACAACTGGAGCTGATTGTTCCAGCGCAAGTCGTGCTCACTATAGGAGAATTGAGGGTCCTTTTGGGAAGTGATCGTGGCGTTCTCTGTCTGTTCTGTGTTGCGTATGTGACCGTGCGGGCGGTGTTGTCCGAAGAGTGCACGTACCCGCCCGGCATGCTGGTGACCATGGCCGAACCGCACGCCCTCAGCGACGCCCTGGCCCGGGACCTGGCCCGGGACCTCCGCTCCGAGGTCCGGGGGGAGACCTCCTTCGAGGCGACCGCCCGGGCGCTCACCACCATGGACGCCTCCAACTACCGGCGTGTCCCCCTCGGGGTCGTCGCCCCGCGCGACGCCGACGACGTCGCCACCGCACTCGCCGTCTGCCGCGCCCACGGGGTGCCCGTGGTGCCGCGCGGAGGCGGTACCTCCATCGCGGGCCAGGCCACCGGTCGTGGCGTCGTCCTCGACCTCACCCGGCACCTGGACGCCGTCGCGGAGCTGGACCCGGAAGCCCGTACCGCCGTCGTCCAGCCCGGCGTCGTCCTGGACGACCTGCGGGCCGCCGCCGCGCCGCACGGACTGACCTTCGGCCCCGACCCGTCCACCCACAGCCGCTGCACCCTCGGCGGCATGATCGGCAACAACTCCTGCGGTGCGCACTCCGTCGCCTGGGGCACCACCGCCGACAACGTCCACACCCTCACCGTCGCCCGCTACGGCGGCGACACCCTGCGCCTCGGCCGGGGCTGGGGAGCGGGCCCTTCGGGCGCCCCCGCCGGGCTGAAGGAGTTCGTCGACCGCAACCTCGCCCCGCTCCGCACCGGCTTCCCCGACCTCCCGCGCCGCATCTCCGGGTACGCGCTCGACGCCCTGCTCCCCGAACACCCCGGCGGCCCCGACCTCGCCCGCGCCTTCTGCGGCAGCGAGGGCACCCTCGGCGTCGTCACCGAGGCCACCGTCCGGCTGGTCGAGTCGCCGCCGGCCCGTGCCCTCGCCGTCCTCGGCTACCCGGACGAGGCCGCCGCCGCCGAAGCCGCTGCCGGGCTCCTCGTCCACGGCCCGCTCACCGTCGAAGGCATGGCCGCCGACCTGGTGCGCGAAACGGTCGGACTGCCCCGCGGCGGTGCCTGGCTCTTCGTGGAGACCGGCGGCGCCACCCCCGCCGAGGCCCGGGACCGCGCGACCCGGATCGTGCGCGCCGCCGACGCGCTCGACGCGGCCGTCGTCACCGACCCCGCCGGACAACGCGCCCTGTGGCGCCTCCGCGAGGACGCGGCCGGGACCGCCACCCGGATGCCCGACGGCACCGAGGCATGGCCCGGCTGGGAGGACTGCGCCGTACCGCCCGCCCGCCTCGGCCCGTACCTGCGCGCGTTCCGCGCCCTGCTCGTCGAACACGGGCTGCGCGGGACCCCGTACGGCCACTTCGGCGACGGCTGCATCCACGTCCGCGTCGACTTCGACCTCCGCACCCCCGCCGGCATCGCCCGCTTCCGCCGCTTCTCCGAGGACCAGGCCCGCCTCGTCGCCGCCCACGGCGGCTCGCTCAGCGGCGAACACGGCGACGGACAGGCCCGCGCCGAACTGCTCCCGCTCATGTACGGGGACGAACTCGTCTCCCTCTTCGGCGGGTTCAAGGACCTGTGGGACCCGTACGGCGGGATGAACCCCGGCATGCTGGTCCGCCCCGACCCGCTCGACAGCAACCTCCGCTTCGGCGTCCTGCCCAGACGCCCGGTCGACGTCGCCTTCGGATACTCCGAGGACGGCGGCGACTTCACGGCGGCGGTCAGCCGCTGCGTGGGCGTCGCCAAGTGCCGTACGACGGCGGCACCCGGCGCGGGCGTCATGTGCCCCTCCTTCCGCGCCACCGGCGAGGAGAAGCACTCCACGCGCGGCCGGGCCCGGCTGCTGCACGAGATGCTCGCGGGCGAGATCGTCACCGACGGCTGGCGCTCGACGGAGGTCCGCGACGCGCTCGACCTCTGCCTCTCCTGCAAGGGCTGCCGCAGCGACTGCCCCGTCGGCGTCGACATGGCCACCTACAAAGCGGAGTTCCTGCACCACCACTACCGGGGCCGGCTTCGCCCCGCCGCGCACTACGCCATGGGCTCACTGCCCCGCTGGCTCCGCCTCGCCGCCCCTTTCGCCCCTGTACTCAACGCCCTGGCCCGGGTCCGCCCGCTCGCCGCGCTCGCCAAGCGGCTCGCCGGCATCGCCCCGGAACGCCCGATCCCGGTGCTGGCACGGCAGACCCTGACCCGGTGGTGGGCGGGCCGGCGGGAGGCGGCCGGGACGGGGCAGGACGGGGCTGTGCTGCTGTGGCCGGACACCTTCACCACCCACCTCTCCCCGCAGGTGGGGCGCGCGGCCGTCCGGGTCCTGGAGTCCGCCGGGCGGACCGTGCACCACCCGGGGGCGGGGCTCTGCTGCGGACTGACCTACGTCTCCACCGGCCGGCTCGACCGCGCCCGTACGGTCATGCGGCGCACCCTGGACCGGCTGGGCACCTCGCTCGGCGAGCCGCTCGGCCGCCCTCTCGTGGTCCTCGAACCGAGCTGCGCCGCCACGCTCCGCACCGACCTCCCCGAACTCCTCCCGGACGACCCGCGATCCGCCGAACTCGCCGCCTCGGTGCGGACCTTGGCCGAGTACCTGGAGGAGTACGCCCCCGACTGGAACCCACCCCGCCTCGACCGCGAGGTGACCGGCCAGACCCACTGCCACCAGCACGCCGTACTCGGTGACGCCGCCGACCGGCGGTTGCGCGAACGGGCCGGACTGGAAGGCGAGTTGTCGGGAGGATGCTGCGGGCTCGCGGGCAACTTCGGTTTCGAGAAGGGGCACTGGGACGTCTCGGTGGCCTGCGCGGAGGAGCAACTGCTCCCCGCCGTGCGTTCGGCCGCCCCCGGGACGGAGATCCTGGCCGACGGCTTCTCCTGCCGCACTCAGCTGGAGCAGCTCGCGGGCGTACGCGCCAAGCACCTGGCGGAGGTGCTGGCGGAAGGGCTGGAGCGTGAGAGCGATCCGGAGCCCTGATCGTCCACCGGCCCCGTCGGTTCCCGTTCGGGGACTTCGTGGAGGAGCGGCGGAACGGGTGATGCGGGGCAGGCGGGGGCCGGATGCCGTATCGGGCAGTGTGCGTAACTCTGTCCGAGGGTGACGTCCGAAGGCGATGTCCGAGGGTGACGCCCGAGAGGGATGTCCGAGGGTGATGCCCGAGGGTGATGTCCGAGGGGCGTAAATTTTTCACCCTGGGTGGGCGGCGTGCCAAGCCGACATTATTTCCGGGCGAATTCGACCGCGCGCCGGAACGTCCAGCCCTTCGCCACGCGCCCAGACGCGCACCTCGGCCGCTGAAGGAACCCTGGGGCCTGGAGTCGCGAAAAGGGTAAGCGTCTCTTCCGGTTCCTTCTTTTCCTTCGGTGCGTCGTCCTGGTCGGTTTTCCCAGGAAGGATGCACGGATAGTTGGTGAAGACCAAATCCCAGCTTCCGCGACTCTTCGATTGAAGGTTGATGTCGCGACGTGTGGCCATGCGTGCGACGTCGAATTTTTTGAAGATTTCACGAGCGAGCGGCGTATCGCTATTCGTCATAGTCACGTACACCCCGCGATCACTGGCATCGGACATGGCTGCCGCCAACCGGTGCTGATCCTCCTCGCCGAACTGCTCCGACGTATACCGCTTGAAGTCCGAAAACTCGCTCAGGGGGATGTAGGGCGGGTCAAGGTAAACCCAGTCACCGGACTGTGCTTGCTTGAGGGACTCCGTGAAATCTCTGTGACGAATATCGGCGCCGGCAAGGCTTGCCGATGCCGCTACGAGAGTCGCTCGATTGTAGTAGGGGCGGTCGTATTCGCCGTAGGGGACATTGAAGCCGCCCTTACGGTTGACTCTCCAGAGACCGCGGAATCCCGTCTTGTTCAGGTAAATCACTCGCGCGGCTCGCTCCGCGTCCGAAAGCGTTTCGACGTCGAGGGCGCGCTCTTTGTTGTAGAAATCGCGGTTGTTCGGCATCTCGTCCAGAAGTGCCATGATCTTTTCTGGATCCTCGGCAACCTGCTGGAAGCAAATAACCAGCTCCCGGTTCGCGTCCGACAGGGATGCGTTCGAAGGGCGCAGCTCGAAGAAGAGTGCGGCACTTCCCATGAAAGGCTCAAGGTATCGGCCGTACGAAGGCGGGGCGATGGCGGCCAGCTGCTCGGCGTACCTCGTCTTGCCGCCGGCCCACTTCAGGAAGGACTTGCCGTCACCCTGGCGAGTGCTACTCATCGTCTGTAGACCCATCGTCGTCACGGCGGGCAGTCTACAGGTTTTGTGGATGATCGTGCGGTCTTGATCCAGTTCGGCAAGCGAGTGAGAAGCCTGCGCGAAAGCAGGGAATTGTCTCAAGAAAGGCTTGCCGAACGCGCTCACCTCCATCGCACGTATATCGGAAGCGTGGAGCGTGGTGAGCGGAATATCAGCCTTTTCAACATCCACCGGCTCGCGCGCGCCCTCGGTGTAGCGCCAGGTGAACTCCTGGGTGACGGTGGGGAAGTCGAATGAAGCGGGAACCGGGGTTTGCGGCGGCGCGTTGGGATGATCCCTTCTGGCATGCTGTCCGCATGCTGGCCGATCAGCGGGCGGCACAGCGTGGAAAGTACTCCAGCGCTATCACTCCCGGGGAGATAATATCTCTGCTGAGCTCCGTGGGAACTCCTTCGGCCGCAGGGGTGGTCGGCTACTTGAAGAGCCGTGAAAGCGTCCTGAGTGGCGTTTCCGCCTATTGGGGAAAGCGTCGGGAGGTATCCGACACGCTGTTCTCCCTCATGCGAACGGAAGAAGAGGCCAGGGCGGACTATGCAAGTCTTTCCGACCAGGTCCTCCAGAGCTACGGTGTCAAGCTGGACGGGTATCACAAATCCCCGAAGGTCCTCGTGAATTCTGTCGATGCGGTCGTGTTTCGCGAATGCAAGCGCAGTGGAATTCCGGCAAATACAAACCCTCAGAGCAGGGCGATGCTGATCTCGGATGACCATATATGGGTGTCTCCTCGGCGCCTTGACGGGGCAATTCCCGACTTGCTCAACCCCGTCGCGCTCTGGGAGATCAAGGAGTACTGGGGGAAGACTCGCGGTGGGTCCAAGATGTCTGATGCGATATACGAGCTCAACCTCGTCGGGCTCGAACTGCGCACATTCGAAGAAGCTTTCGGTGTGCATGTGAATCACTACGCCATTCTGGATGGCCGCAACCAGTGGGCGAGCCGAAAGGCCGACCTCCGCAGGGCGGTGGACCTCCTCTACTCCGGCCTGCTGGATGAACTGGTCGTCGGTCGAGAGGTTCTCACCGAGTGGCCTCGCATCGTCGCGGAATGCTGTGCGCTGGCGAAGTAGCGAGCAAGTGCGTTCCCGGAGCTGATCGCGTGCGGGACGGCGGTGGTGCCGACGGGCTCCACGCGCACCTTGGGGCCGCCCCCGGTCAGGCGGCCCGTACCGCCCGTACCGCCCGTACCACCGCGTCCACCAGGGGTGTGTTCTCCGGTGCCTCGCCGCCCGGGTAGGCGTAACGGCGGCGGGTGTAGCCGTACGCGATGCCCTGTTCCGGGTCGGCGAACGCCTGTGATCCGGCCGCGCCGGAGTGGCCGAACGCGTACGCGCTCAAGGCGGGGTACTGGCCCGACGACCGCCGGAAGCCCAGCCCGAAGGCGTCCTCCGCGCCGGTCACCAGGTCGGTGCCGGGCCAGGAGAGGCGTGCGAACTCGGTGGCGGTGTCCGGTGTCAGCAGCGGGGCCGCGCCGTCCACCTCGGAGACGGCCGCCGCGTACATCCCGGCGAGCCCGCGCGCGGACCCCACACCCCCGGCCGACGCCGAGCCGAGCCGGCGGACCACCGGCAGGGCGGCCCAGCTCGCCAGGTCGGTCGGCAGGTTGAACGCGGCGGCGAACACGCCCTCCGGGTCCGGAGGGAAGGCGGTCAGGGTCTCCGCCTGTTCCGGCGTCGGTGCCATCGGGCGTATCGGTACGAAGCGGGGTTCGAGTGCCTCGGGCAGGCCGAGGTACAGCTCCAGGCCGTACGGGGCCCGGACACGCTCCTCGTACAGCTCTTGGATCGACCGGCCGGTGGCCCGGCGTACCACCTCGCCGGTCAACGCGCCGATCACCACGGCGTGGTAGCCGTACGCCGTGCCGGGCTCCCAGAACGGCTTCTGCCGCACGAGCCGTTCGGCGACCAGCCGGTCGTCGGCCAGCTCCTCGTCGGTGAACCGGGGGTCGGCGCCGACCAGCCCACTGCGGTGCGCGAGCAGCTCCCGCAGGGTCAGCGAGTCGGTACCGGAGGCCGCGAACTCGGGCCAGTACGAAGCCACCGCACGGTCCAGGCCGAGCGTGCCGTCCTGCACCAGCAGGGCCACGATCAGGTGCGCGGCCCCCTTGGTGGAGGAGAAGACGGGGAGCAGCGAGGTCGCCTCGACGCCCTCGCCCGCCCACAGGTCCACCACGGTCCGGCCGTGCAGGCGCACCGCGAGCTGGGAACCGGGCTCGGTGGTGTCCTCGGCGAGTACCGCCGCGAAGGTGTCCCGTACGTCCTCGAAGCCGGGTGCGACGGTGCCGTGCACGGTGATGTCGTACGTCATGCGATGGTCCCCTGACGTCGGAACGGATGGCGGACCTTGCGGGGGCGGGGCGCTTTCAGACACTGCCAACCGCTCTGCTGGGCACGGGTATTCCCTCAGAGGCCACGTTTCTCCGGCGCGACTGCCGCGCCCCGCCCGATGATCTCCCGGGCGAGTGCGCCGAGTTGGGGCAGCGCGGGGTGTCCGGGGCCGTCGCGGCGGGCGAGCAGGACAGGCAGTGGCGGGGCGTCCGTGAGCCGGATGAAGACGACTCCGGAGTGCGGGTGCATGTCGGCGGTGGACGCGGCCGAGACGCCCGAGCCGCGACCCGCTGCGATGGCGGTGAGCCAGTCGTCGGTGTTGGCGACGGTGACCGTGGCGGTGGGCCGCGCGTCCGGGGGCCAGAGGGCCGGCGTGGTGGAGCCGGACACCGGGTTCAGGACCACCGGCCCGCTTGCCAGATCGGCGAGCGTCAGCGCGGTGCGGCCGGCGTGGGGCCCGTCCGCCGTGACCGCCGCGACCCTGGGCTCGGTGAACAGCACCTCGGTGACCAGCCCCGGCGCCTCCACCGGACCGCGCAGCAGTGCCGCGTCCACCTCGCCCCGGGCGAGCCCGGCCGTACGGTCGTCGATGCGCAGCAGCTCCAGCGGGGTCTGCGGATACCGCGCCTGCCAGGTGCGCAGCAGCGGAGTGGTGTAGGGGCCGAACGCCGACCAGGCGTGCCCGAGCCGCAGGGGGCGTCGCTGCGGGCGCCCGGGGTCCGTCGCGTCGTCGAAGGCGCTGACCGCGAGCGCCGCCCGGTCCCGGAAGGCGACGCCCTCCGGAGTGAGGGCCAGGTGGTGGGTGGAACGGTCGACGAGCCGGGTGCCGAGGTGGGCCTCCAGCGCGGCGAGGGTGCGGGAGACGGCGGGCTGGGTGAGGCCGAGGCGGGCGGCGGCCCGGGTGATGTTGCGCTCGTCGGCGACGGCGAGGAAGGCCCGGAGGTGCCGCAGTTCGATCGAGTGCCCGCCGCCGGGTCGTCGCGTGTCGTCTCCGTGCTCACCGGTGCTCATGCGTGCGGAGCATAACCGGAGCGCGGAAGGCATTTCACGGGCGGCACGCGGCTGCCTACGGTGACTGGGTGGGCTTCCGCGCGAAGTCTGGTTTGATGTTCTACGTAGTTCAATATGTTGTACTTGGGTGGAGGGGGCCGACCCAGCCGGTCGAGCCGCCGGTCGGGTCACTGGTCCGGCTGCCGGTCGGGTCACTGGTCCGGCCGCTGATCGGGCCGCTGGCCCGGTTGCCGGCCCGGTTGCGCCCGCCCCGCCCCCGTACTCGCCGATTCCGGAAGGCATCCAGTGAACGACCAGCGCAGCGCCGTAGAGCCGGCCGCAGCCGTCACCGTCCCCGAGGCGGTGACCGCCATCGACGGAGCGCCCGAGGCTCCCACCGGCGGTGCGCACGGCTCCGGCGCCGGGCTGTCGGCGGGACGCGGTGCCGCGCTCGTACCGGTCGCCCTCGTGGTCGGCGGCGTGGTCTCGGTCCAGTTCGGTTCGGCCGTCGCCGCGCTGCTGATGCCCAGGGCCGGCGCGTTCGGCGTGGTGACGCTGCGGCTGCTGGTCGCCGCCGTGGTGCTGCTCGTCGTCTGCCGCCCCAAGGTGCGCGGCTACACCCGCGCCGACTGGGGCACCGTCGTCGCGTTCGGTGTGGCGATGGGCGCGATGAACAACCTCTTCTACCAGGCGCTCGACCGCATCCCGCTCGGCATCGCGGTCACCCTGGAGGTACTCGGCCCGCTCGCCCTCTCCGTCATCGCCTCCCGCCGCCTGATCAACTTCCTGTGGGCAGGTCTCGCCCTCGTCGGAGTGGGGCTGCTCGGCGGCGCGGGCGGCTTCGGCCGTCTCGACCTGCTGGGCGCCGGCCTCGCGGTCGCGGCCGGCGTGATGTGGGCGCTGTACATCGTGTTCAGCTCCCGCACCGGCCGCCGCTTCCCGAAGGCGGACGGCCTGGCCCTCGCCATGGCCGTGGCCGCCGTCCTCTCGCTCCCCCTCGGTATCGCGGAGTCCGGCACCAAGCTGGCCGTCCCGACCACCGTCCTGCTCGGCGCCGCGGTCGCCCTGCTCAGCTCCGTGCTCCCGTACACCCTGGAGATGATGGCGCTCCGCCGCCTGCCCGCCTCCACCTTCGCCGTCATGATGAGCCTCGAACCGGCCATCGCCTCGCTGGCCGGCTTCCTCATCCTGGACCAGGCCCTCTCCACCACGGACGCACTCGCCATCGCGCTGGTCATCGGCGCGAGCGTCGGGGCGGTACGGGGGCAGGCCGGTGGGGGGCGGAAGAAGAAGCGGCCCTAGCCAGGGGTGTCCTGACGATGCGGGCCGGGCGCCCACCGAGGGTGCGACGGCGCCCCGGTGGGCGCCCGGACTCTGTCGGTGGGGCGTGTGAGGATGCCCGGTGACCGCCTGTTCCGAGTGAGGGAGACGGTGTGCGAGACCTGCCCGCGTTCGAGCCGGCCGAAGGGTACGCGGACGACGGTTTCGACCCCGTCGTCATCCGGACCGACTACACGGACGACGAGGCATGGCGGGCCACGGTGGCCGGGCTGTGCAGCCTGTGGGGCGAGGGCAGCGAGGTCGAGGCGTGGTTCCACCTGATCGACGACCCGCCCGCCCGCGAGTTCCGTACCGTGCCGGGCGAGGTCCACGGCGTCCAGGTGGGCCTGGCCCTCGCCAACGTGGACTTCCAGGAGTGCGCCGGCATGGCTTCCGAGGACCCCGAGGGTGTGCTCCGGACGCCCTGACACCCTTCTCGCGGCCGCGCCCCCAAGGGGGAGTGATCGGCTCTCGGCGCCGCCTTGAGATCCTTGTGCTCTACGCAGCCGACGCGTCCTTCGGGATCCGCGCCGACGGTTTCGCGCACCGACGGTTTCGTGCCCGTTCGACGAAGGAGCAGTGGGAACAGGTGGAGGATCGGCCGGAGCCGTTTCTGATGTGGGTCGAGGACGTGTTCACTCACAGCCAGGGCCGCGCGCTCCTCGTCACCGGCCGGATCGAGCGGGGCCGGGTTCGCGTCGGCGACGACGTGGAGGTCGTCGGCGGCAGGGGCGGCGGTGTGCCTGTCCGTGTCGCCGGGATCGAAGGGCCGGGCGGCGGGACGTCGCGGACCGCCCGCGCCGGACAGGCGGACGCGGGTACGAACGTCGGTCTTCTTCTGCCGGGTTCCGTGGAGAGCCTGGTCGAGAGGGGACAGGTCCTCGCGCGGCCGAGGTCGATCGGCGCGTACGGCACGTTCCATGCGGACATCGCCCTGTCGGTGGAGGCGGAAGCGGAGGAGCGCGGCGGCGCTCAGATCCGCACCGGCGACCAGTGCACCTTTCACTTCGGTTCCGACGGGGTGCGGGGCACCGTGACGCTGCCGCCCGGGACCGACGTACTCCACCCGCTGCACACGGCTCGCGTGACGGTCACCCTGGGCGGGGCGGTGGCCCTGGAGAACGGGTGGCCGTTCACCTTCCGTTTCCGGGGGCGCGCGGCCGGAGCGGGGACGGTGACCGCGCTCATCGAGGCGGCACCACGCGTTGCTCCGTGACGCATGGGGGCAACACCAGGTCACCCGCGCAGGAGAACTCCTGCTGGGACGCGCCTCCAGGGCGCAAGCGGTCGCTCTCTCTGCCGCCTCGCCGGGCGACCCGCGCGCCATCCGTATGCTCCCGGTCATGAAATTCTTCCGGCCACGCGGTCGAAGCGACGCCCAGAAGATGACGGGAACACCCCTGGCCGAGGCCAAAGCGCTGTACGAGGCGGGGCGTTACGCCGAGGCGGAAGTCGAAGCACGTGCTGTGGCGCGATCGAAGACAGACGACCAGGCATACGCGGCAGCGGCGTTGAACATCGCCGCTCTCGCGACGGGCGCTCAAGGTCGCAACGCCGAGGCGCTCGCCACCTACGACGAAGCGCTGGCCCGCTTCAGCAGGATATTCGGCGCCGATCACTACCTGACGTGGAAGCTGCGCTCGGACCGCGCCCAGCATGTGATCTCGCTCGGTGAGTACGCCGAGTGCGAGGCGGAGTGTGCGGCCGTCACCGCATTCGCGGCCCGCGGAACCGGTCCGGAAATGACTCGCCTGGCAGCGGTTGCCCGCAACGGACTGGCCTTCGCCCTCAACGCGCAGGGGCGCCATCAGGAGGCCGAGGCGCTCGCCCGCGAGGGCCTGGCCGCCTGCCCCGCACGTGAACCGACGTCACTCGTCCTGCGACTCGGTCTGGCCCGCAGTCTCAACGGCCAAGCCCGCCACGAAGAAGCCCTCGCCGAGGCGCGGCGCGCAGACAGTCAGTACCGAGCTCTGCCCGAGCGCCAGCGGCTCCCGGAGCGGGGCGCAGTCGAACTCGTTCTCGCAAACGCTCTGTCGGGCTTGGACCGAGTCCGCGAGGCCCGCAGCCTGGCTGTAGCCGCTTACGATGCCTGCTTGGCCTCCTTCGGCCCGGACCATCGCCGCACGGTCGAGGCCCGAACGCTGCTCGATCGCATGGACGGTGCGCGGCCGTAGGCGCCTGCTCCCGCTCGCTGCCCTCGCCCGCTGCCCTCGCCCGCTGCCCTCGCTCGCTGCCCTCGCTCGCTGCCCACCCTCAGGGATCCTGAGAGGGTGGGCGGGAGGTCGGCGAGAACCCGGACGCAGAAAATCATGCAAGCACGCTTGCTTGTTTCTCCGGCCGCTGGAATGCTCCGGGGCACCACGCCATGCCCCGAGGGGAGCGCACGTGTCCGATGCCATCGCCGTGATCGACGATCTGCGGGACGAGAGCGAAGAACTCGACGCTCTGGTAGCCGAGTTGAGCGACGAGGAGTGGGCGGCGGCAACCCCCGCGCCCGGCTGGACGATCGCACACCAGATCGCCCACCTGACCTGGACCGACGGGGTCGCGGTGACCGCCGCGACGGACCCCGACGCCTTCAAGGCGGAGGTGGAGGCCGCGCTCGCCGCGCCGGAGAGTTTCGTGGACGAGGCCGCCGGTGCGGCCGTCACGGGCGCCTCGCCGAAGGAGCTGCTGCGGCGGTGGCGGGCCGGGCGGGAACGGCTCCAGGGGGTATTGCGGGAGGCCGTTCCCGGGACCCGCATCCCCTGGTACGGGCCGCCGATGAGCCTCGCCTCGATGGCGACCGCGCGACTCATGGAGACCTGGGCGCACGGGCAGGACGTGGCCGACGCGCTCGGGGCCGTACGGGCCCCGACCGACCGGTTGCGGCATGTCGCCAGGATCGGCGTACGCGCCCGGGAGTACGCGTACTTCGTGCGGGGCCTCACGCCGCCGGGTGAGGAGTTCCGGGTGGAACTCGAAGCGCCGGACGGCGGGTTGGTCGCGTTCGGACCCGAAGGCGCGGCCCAGCGGGTCACCGGGCCGCTGCTGGACTTCTGCCTGCTGGTGACCCAGCGGGCCCACCGCGACGACCTCGCGCTCCGGGCGGTCGGCGTCGAGGCGGACGCCTGGCTGGACATCGCGCAGGCGTTCGCGGGGCTGCCGGGTGCGGGGCGCGCGCCACGCGGGGGCAAGGACGCGGGCGGGGGCAGGAGAGAGGGCGGTAGCGACCCTTCGAGCGCCCCTGGGAGTGACGCCATATGACCATCCCGCCCACGCAGTCCACGCAGTCCACGCAGCCCACGCTGTCCTCGCGGCCCTCGCCCGCACAACCCGAATCCGTGCGGCCCACTCCCGCGCAGTCCGTACCCGCGCAGACCCCCGCCGCGCCGCTCGGCCCTCTCGCGGCCCCCGCGAATCCCGCCCCGCTGATCGCCTCCCCGCCCGTGTCGATCCCCGTCTCCGTCACCGAGCCCGAGCCCGCCCGCCCGCACCCGCTCGATCCGCCCGCGCCCACCCCGCTGCGGATCGGCAACGCCTCCGGGTTCTACGGCGACCGGTTCGACGCGATGCGCGAGATGCTGACCGGCGGCCCGCTCGACGTCCTGACCGGCGACTACCTCGCCGAGCTCACCATGCTGATCCTCGGTCGCAGTCGGCTGAAGGACCCCTCGCGCGGTTACGCCTCCACCTTCCTGCGGCAGCTCGAAGAGAGCCTCGGGCTGGCCGTCGAGCGAGGGGTGAAGATCGTCGCCAACGCGGGCGGCCTCAACCCGGCCGGACTCGCCGACGCCGTACGCGAGTTGGCCGAGAAGCTCGGGGTGCCGGTGCGGGTCGCCCACGTCGAGGGCGACAGCCGGCCCGTCCCCGAAGGGTTCCTCACCGCCAACGCGTACCTCGGCGGCGCCGGGATCGCGGCCTGTCTGCGGGCGGGCGCGGACATCGTGGTCACCGGCCGGGTCACCGATGCCGCCCTGGTCACCGGCCCCGCCGCCGCCCACTTCGGCTGGGGGCCCGACGACCTGGACGCCCTCGCCGGGGCCGTCGTCGCCGGGCACGTCCTGGAGTGCGGCACGCAGGCCACCGGCGGCAACTACGCCTTCTTCGGCGACCACGACGTGCGCCGCCCCGGCTTCCCGCTCGCCGAGATCCACGCCGACGGCTCGTCCGTCATCACCAAGCACCCCGGAACCGGCGGGGTGGTGGATCTCTCCACCGTCACCGCGCAGTTGCTCTACGAGACCGGGGGCGCCCGGTACGCCGGGCCCGACGTGACCGCCCGACTCGACACCGTACGGCTCGTCCAGGAGGGGCAGGACCGGGTCGGGATCAGCGGGGTACGGGGCGAGGCGCCGCCGCCCACGCTGAAGGTCGGGCTCAACCGGCTCGGCGGCTGGCGCAACGAGGTCGTCTTCGTCCTCACCGGACTCGACATCGAGGCCAAGTCCCGTCTCGTGCGGGACCAGTTCACCGACGCGCTCGACCGCTCCGGGAAGGCGCCCGCCGAGATCCGCTGGGAGCTGGCCCGCACCGACCACCCCGACGCGCCCACCGAGGAGACCGCGAGCGCGCTGCTCCGGCTCGTGGTCCGCGACCAGGACGCGGAGGCGGTGGGGCGGGCGGTCTCCGGGGCCGCGGTCGAGCTCGCCCTCGGCAGCTACCCCGGCTTCCACGTCACCGCCCCGCCCGGAAAAGGCGCCCCGTACGGGGTCTTCGAGGCCGCCCACGTGCCGGCCTCGGAGGTCACGCACACCGCCGTACTGCCGGACGGGACGCGGCAGGTGGTGCCCGCGCCGACGGTGACCCGGGTGCTCGACCTCGTACCGGTGGAGGTCCCGCTGCCGCCCGCGCCGGAGCCGGAGGTGACCCGCAGTGTGCCGCTCGGGCTGCTCGCCGGGGCGCGCAGCGGCGACAAGGGCGGTGACGCGAACGTCGGGGTGTGGGTGCGCGAGGAGCGCGCCTGGCGGTGGCTGGCGCACGAGCTGACCGTCGAGCGGTTCCGCGAACTCCTGCCGGAGACAGCCGGTTTGGAGGTCGAACGACACGTGCTCCCGCAGCTGCGGGCGGTGAACTTCGTCGTCCGGGGGCTGCTGGGCGAGGGAGTCGCCGCACAGGCCCGGTTCGACCCGCAGGCCAAGGCGCTGGGGGAGTGGCTCCGCTCACGCCACCTGGCCGTACCCGTCTCGCTGCTCGACCCGGCCTGAGATCCGGCCGCCACGGCCGACCCGGCCCGAAGACCCTGAGCCCACTCCCCGTACCGGAGGCACCGCATGACCGTCCTGCCCACCGGGCTCGACACCGCCGGACCCGAATACGCCGCCAACCGCGCCGCCCTCCTCGCCAAGCTCGACGATCTCGGCGCCGAGCACGCGAAGGCGCTGGCCGGGGGCGGCGAGAAGTACGTGGCCCGGCACCGTTCGCGCGGGAAGCTGCCCGCGCGGGAGCGGATCGAGCTGCTGATCGACCCGGACACCCCGTTCCTGGAGCTGTCGCCGCTGGCCGGCTGGGGCAGCGACTACACGGTGGGTGCCTCGCTGGTCACCGGGATCGGGGTGGTCGAGGGCGTCGAGTGCCTGATCACCGCCAACGACCCGACCGTACGCGGCGGCGCCTCCAACCCCTGGACACTGAAGAAGGCGCTGCGGGCCAACGAGATCGCCTTCGCCAACCGGCTGCCCTGCATCAGCCTGGTGGAGTCCGGGGGCGCCGACCTGCCCTCGCAGAAGGAGATCTTCATCCCCGGCGGGGCGCTCTTCCGCGACATCACCCGGCTCTCCGCCGCCGGAATCCCCACCGTGGCCGTGGTGTTCGGGAACTCCACCGCCGGAGGCGCGTACGTCCCCGGTATGTCCGACCACACCGTCATGATCAAGGACCGGTCCAAGGTCTTCCTCGGCGGTCCCCCCTTGGTGAAGATGGCCACCGGCGAGGAGAGCGACGACGAGTCGCTCGGCGGCGCCGGGATGCACGCCCGCACCTCCGGGCTGGCCGACCACTTCGCCGTCGACGAGCACGACGCGCTGCGGCAGGCCCGCCGGATCGTCGCCCGGCTCAACTGGCGCAAGGCACACGCCGATCCGGGACCCGCCGAACCGCCGAAGTACGACGAGGAGGAGCTGCTCGGCGTCGTGCCGGGCGACCTCAAGGTGCCGTTCGACCCGCGCGAGGTCATCGCCCGGCTGGTCGACGGCTCCGACTTCGACGCCTTCAAGCCGCTCTACGGCACCAGCCTGGTCACCGGCTGGGCGCGGCTGCACGGCTACCCGGTCGGCATCCTCGCCAACGCGCAGGGCGTGCTCTTCAGCGAGGAGTCGCAGAAGGCCGCGCAGTTCATCCAGCTCGCCAACCAGCGCGACATCCCACTGATCTTCCTGCACAACACCACCGGCTACATGGTCGGCAAGGAGTACGAACAGGGTGGCATCATCAAGCACGGCGCGATGATGATCAACGCGGTCTCCAACTCGAAGGTCCCGCACCTCTCCGTACTCATGGGCGCCTCCTACGGGGCCGGCCACTACGGCATGTGCGGACGCGCCTACGACCCCCGCTTCCTCTTCGCCTGGCCCAGCAGCAAGTCCGCCGTGATGGGCCCGCAGCAGCTCGCCGGGGTGCTCTCCATCGTGGCCCGCGCTTCCGCCGCCGCGAAGGGCCGCCCCTACGACGACGAGGCCGACGCCGGGCTCCGCGCCCTGGTCGAGCAGCAGATCGAGGCCGAGTCGCTGCCGGCGTTCCTCTCCGGGCGGCTCTACGACGACGGGGTCATCGATCCCCGCGACACCAGGACCGTCCTCGGGATGTGCCTCTCCGCGATCCACACGGCCCCCGTCGAAGGCGCCCGCGGCGGCTTCGGCATCTTCCGGATGTGAGGGCGGTGAGGACTGTGGGAGCCGTGGGAGCCGTGGGAGCCATGGGAGCCGCGAGGCCCGAGAGCACCGAGAACACCGTGAGGACTGACGTGATCACTTCGCTGCTCGTCGCCAACCGGGGCGAGATCGCCTGCCGGATCTTCCGCACCTGCCGGGCGCTCGGCATCACCACCGTCGCCGTGTACTCCGACGCGGACGCCGGCGCCCTGCACGTCCGCGAGGCAGACCTCGCCGTACGGCTGCCGGGGGCGACGCCCGCCGACACCTATCTCCGGGGCGACCTGGTCGTCGCCGCGGCGCTCGCGGCGGGGGCCGACGCCGTGCACCCCGGGTACGGCTTCCTCTCCGAGAACGCCTCCTTCGCCGCCGCCGTGCAGGACGCCGGGCTGCTCTGGGTCGGCCCGCCGGTCAAGGCGATCGAGCAGATGGCGTCGAAGACCCGCGCCAAGGAGCTGATGGCCGCCGCCGAGGTGCCGCTGCTCGCCCCCGTCGACCCGGCCACCGCGACCGAGGCCGATCTGCCGCTGCTGCTCAAGGCGGCGGCGGGCGGCGGCGGGCGCGGAATGCGGATCGTCCGCGAACTGCGCGCACTTCCCGACGAGTTGACGGCCGCCCGGGCCGAGGCGGAGTCCGCGTTCGGGGACGGCGAGGTGTTCGCCGAGCCGTACGTGGAACGCGGCCGGCACGTCGAGGTCCAGGTGATGGCCGACGACCACGGCACCGTGTGGGCGCTCGGTACCCGCGACTGCTCCCTCCAGCGCCGCCATCAGAAGGTCGTCGAGGAGGCCCCCGCCCCCGGTCTCGGCGAGGAACTGCGGAC
Source organism: Streptomyces sp. NPDC002690 (assembly GCF_053592415.1). Taxonomy (NCBI): domain Bacteria; kingdom Bacillati; phylum Actinomycetota; class Actinomycetes; order Kitasatosporales; family Streptomycetaceae; genus Streptomyces; species Streptomyces sp. NPDC002690. The sequence continues at coordinate 29,563 of NZ_JBSFVR010000025.1, forward strand.
CCGGCTGCACGACGCGGCCGTGGCCGCCGCACGGGCCGTCGGCTACCGGGGTGCCGGGACCGTGGAGTTCCTCGTCTCCGCCGACGGGCGGCCGTACTTCCTGGAGATGAACACCCGCCTCCAGGTCGAACACCCCGTCACGGAAGCCGTGTTCGGGCTCGACCTGGTCGCCCTCCAGCTCCGTACCGCCGAAGGCGAGCCGCTGCCCGCCGCCGCCCCGCCCGTCCCCGAGGGGCACGCCGTGGAGGCCCGGCTCTACGCCGAGGACCCCGCCCACGACTGGCGCCCGCAGACCGGACTCCTGCACGCGCTCGACCTGCCCGAGGAACCCGGGGTGCGCCTGGACACCGGGTACACCGGCGGCGACACCATCGGGGTGCACTACGACCCGATGCTCGCCAAGGTCGTCGCCCACGCGGCGACCCGCACCGAGGCGGTACGCCTCCTCGCCCGCGTCCTGGAGCGCGCCCGCGTGCACGGCCCGGTCACCAACCGGGACCTGCTGGTCCGCTCCCTGCGCCACCCCGACTTCCTCGCCGCCCGCCTCGACACCGGGTTCTACGACCGCCACCTGCACACCCTCACCCCCGCCCCCGACGAGGACGCCGTCCGCCGCGCCGCCCTGGCCGCCGCCCTCGCCGACGCGGCGACCCGCACGGCGGGCGGAGCCGGGGGGCCCGCCGCCGTGCCCGCCCGCTTCGGCGCCTGGCGCAACCTCCCCTCCCAGCCGCAGACCAAGCGCTATCGCGCCGAGCCCGACGCCGGGGAGTACGAGATCGCCTACCGGGCCACCCGCACCGGGCCGGTCCCGCACGACGCCCCCGGCATCCGCGTGGTGGAGGCCGGTCCCGACCGGGTCGCCCTCGAACTCGACGGTGTGGTGCGCCGGTTCGCCGTCACCGCGCACGGCGACCAGGTGTACGTGGACACGGCGGACGGCTCCCACACCTTCACCGCCCTGCCCCGCTTCACCGACCCCGCGGCCCGCAGCGAACCCGGCTCCCTGCTCGCCCCCATGCCGGGCACGGTCGTCCGCCTCGCGGAGGGGCTGGCGCCCGGGGCGGCCGTCGAGGCCGGGCAGCCGCTGATCTGGCTGGAGGCGATGAAGATGGAGCACCGCATCCTCGCCCCCGCCACCGGCACCGTCACCGCGCTCCATGTCGCGCCGGGCCTCCAGGTGGAGGTGGGCGCCCTGCTCGCCGTCGTCCAGGACACGGCCCCCGGCCACGAAGAAGCCCACGCACAGGACACGCCCCTCGCGCACGATGAGCCCCCCGCCCAGGACACGCCACAGGAGGAACCGCAGCCATGAGCACCGTCCTCGAATCCGCTGAGCACCAGGCGCTCCGCGCCGCCGTCGCCGCCCTCGGCAAGCGCTACGGGCGCGCGTACATGTCCTCCGTCATCGCGGAGGGCCGACACACCGACGAACTCTGGTCCGAAGCCGCCAAGTTCGGCTATCTCGGCGTGAACCTCCCCGAGGAGTACGGCGGCGGCGGCGCGGGCATGGCTGAACTGTCCATCGTTTTGGAGGAGTTGGGCGCGGCCGGGGCGCCGCTGCTGATGATGGTGGTGTCCCCGGCGATCTGCGGCACGGTGATCTCCCGCTTCGGCACCGAGGCGCAGAAGCGGCAGTGGCTCCCCGGGCTCGCCGACGGCAGCCTGACCATGGCCTTCGGCATCACTGAACCGGACGCCGGCTCCAACTCGCACCGGATCACCACCACCGCCCGCCGCGACGGCGACGACTGGCTGCTCACCGGCCGGAAGGTCTTCGTCTCCGGCGTCGACATCGCCGACGCCACCCTCATCGTCGGCCGGACCGAGGACGCCCGCACCGGCACGCTCAAGCCCTGCCTCTTCATCGTCCCGCGCGACGCCCCCGGGTTCGGACGCTCGCAGATCGACATGGAACTCCACGCCCCGGAGAAGCAGTTCGAGCTGGTCCTCGACGACGTGCGGCTGCCCGCCGAGGCGCTCGTCGGCGACGAGGACGCCGGGCTGCTCCAGCTCTTCGCCGGGCTCAACCCCGAACGCATCATGACCGCCGCCTTCGGCATCGGTATGGGTCGCTACGCTCTGGGCCAGGCCGTGGAGTACGCCAAGACCCGCCAGGTCTGGAAGACCCCCATCGGCGCCCACCAGGCCATAGCCCACCCGCTCGCCGTCGCCCACGTCGAACTGGAGCTGGCCCGGCTGATGATGCAGAAGGCCGCCGCCCTCTACGACGCGGGTGACGACATCGGCGCGGGCGAGGCCGCCAACATGGCCAAGTACGCGGCGGGCGAAGCCTGTGTGAAGGCCGTCGACCAGGCGGTGCACACCCTCGGCGGCAACGGCCTCACCCGCGAGTACGGACTCGCCTCGCTCATCACCGCGGCCCGCGTCGCCCGGATCGCCCCGGTCAGCCGCGAGATGATCCTCAACTACGTCTCCCACCAGTCGCTCGGCCTGCCCAAGTCGTACTGACACGGGGCTTGTTCCTCGGCACTACGCACCCGTACGCACCACGTGGCGCACCCGTCCACCCGGCGCGGTGCGCCACCGCCGCACAGCCTCCGCACCCGCCGCCCACGCGTCGACAGGGGACCGCCATGGTGTTCCGCAGTGAGTACGCAGACGTATCCATCCTCAGCACACCCATCCACGAAGCGGTGCTCGGCCGGGCCGCCGAGTTCGGGGACACCGTCGCGCTGATCGACGGCACCAACGGGATGGCCCTCACCTATTCCCAACTCGACCACTTCCACCGCCGGATCGCCGCCGCGCTCGCCGAGGCCGGACTCCGCAAGGGGGACGTACTCGCCCTGCACAGCCCCAACACCATCGCCTACCCACCCGTCTTCTACGGGGCGACACGGGCCGGCGCCTCCGTCACCACGGTCCACCCGCTTGCCACCGCCGAGGAGTTCGCCAAGCAGCTCACCGACGCCTCCGCGCGCTGGGTCGTCACCGTCTCGCCGCTCCTGGACACCGCGCGGCGGGCCGCCGTACTGGCGGGCGGGATACGGCAGATATTCGTCTGCGACTCCGCCGACGGGTACACCTCCGTGCTCGACATGCTCGGCTCCACCGCCCCCGAGCCGCAGGTGGAGATCGACCCGGACGAGGACGTCGCCGTCCTGCCCTACTCCTCCGGCACCACCGGCGCGCCCAAGGGCGTGATGCTCACCCACTGCTCCATCGCGACCAACCTGGAACAGCTCCAGCCGTTCGTGCCGCTGCTCCAGAGTGAACCCATTTTGGCGGTTCTGCCGTTTTTTCACATCTACGGTCTGACCGCGCTGATGAACGGGCCGCTCCGGCACGGGGCCACCGTGGTGGTGCTGCCCCGCTTCGACCTCGACCAGTTCCTCGCCACCATCGAGAAGCACCGCATCGCCGGGCTGTACGTGGCCCCGCCCATCGTGCTGGCCCTCGCCAAGCACCCGGCGGTCGCCCGTTACGACCTCTCCTCGCTCCGCTACATCGTCTCGGCCGCCGCCCCGCTCGACGCCGACCTCGCCCGCGCCTGCTCGGAGCGGCTCGGGCTGCCGCCGGTCCGCCAGGCGTACGGCATGACCGAGCTGTCCCCGGGCACCCATGTGGTGCCGCTCTCCGAGGAGAACCCGCCGGACGGCACGGTCGGCAAACTGATCCCCGGCACCGAGATGCGGATCGTCGACCTCACCGACCCCGGTGCGGACGCCGAGCCCGGCGCCGAGGGCGAGATCCTGATCCGGGGCCCCCAGGTGATGAAGGGCTACCTCGGCCGCCCCGACGCCACCGCCGCCATGATCGACGAGCACGGCTGGGTGCACACCGGGGACGTCGGCCGGGTCGACGAGGACGGCTGGCTGTACGTCGTCGACCGGGTGAAGGAGCTGATCAAGTACAAGGGTTACCAGGTCGCCCCCGCCGAGCTGGAAGCCCTGCTGCTCGGCCACGAACTCCTCGCCGACGCCGCCGTCATCGGCGTCCACGACGACGCGGGCAACGAGATCCCCAAGGCGTTCCTGGTCCGCTCGCCGTCCCCGGAGGCGCGGAAGCTCACCCCGGAGGACGTGATCGGGTACGTCGCCGAGCGCGTCGCCCCGTACAAGAAGGTGCGGCGGGTGGAGTTCATCGACGCGGTGCCCCGGGCCACCTCGGGCAAGATCCTGCGCCGCGAACTCCGCGACCGCGAACGCGCCACCGGCCCCGGGGACGGAACCGGGGCCGCCACCGAAGGGAACCCCGCATGAGCAGCCTGGCCGCGCCCGTCCACGACCGGGGCATCACCACCCTCGCCCTGGACGCCCCCGCCCGCCGCAACGCCCTCTCCGCCGAGCTGGTCGGCGAGCTGGCCGAGGCGCTGGACGCCTGCGCGGCCGACCCGGCCGTGCGCGCGGTCGTCCTGACCCACACCGGCACCACCTTCTGCGCCGGGGCGGACCTGAAGTCGCCGGCCGATCCGAGGGAGTTCGTCGCGCTGCTGCGGAAGATCGTCGCGCTGCCCAAGCCCGTGGTGGGCCGGGTCACCGGCCATGTCCGGGCCGGAGGGCTCGGACTGCTCGGGGCCTGTGACATCGCGGTCGCGGGGCCCGGGGCGAGCTTCGCGCTCACCGAGTCGCGGCTCGGGCTCGCCCCGGCGGTGATCTCGCTGACCCTGCTGCCCAGGCTCGAACGCTCCGCGGCGGCCCGCTACTTCCTCACCGGCGAACGGTTCGACGCGGCCGAGGCCGCCCGCATCTCCCTGGTCACCCTCGCCGCGGGCGACCCGGCGGGAGCCGTCGCCCCGGGCGAGGGCGCGGACGAGGTGGACAAGGCGCTCGAACCCGTACTGGACGGACTGCGCAAGGCGTCCCCGCAGGGGCTGATGGCGTCGAAGCAGCTGGTCACGGCTACCGTGCTGGAGAGTTTCGACCGACACGCCGAAGACCTCATCGCCCTCTCCACCGCGCTCTTCGCCTCCGACGAAGCGCGGGAGGGGATGACGGCCTTCCTCGAACGACGGGACCCCGCATGGCTGTGGTGACGCCCCCGAACGACCTGCCCGCCGACGGCCTGCCTCCGAACGGCCCGCCTCCGAACGCCTTGGCGACGAACGGCGCGCCCTCGATCGACGAGCCTCCGATCACCGCGCCACCGGACAGCGCGCTTCCCGGCAACGCCAAGTCGCCGAAACAGGACCGCAGTCGGGTCACCCGGCAGCGGCTCCTGGAGGCCGCCGTGGCCTGCCTCGCCGTCCACGGCTGGGCGGGCTCCACGGTCTCCGTCGTCGCCGAGCGGGCCGGGGTCTCCCGGGGTGCGGCCCAGCACCACTTCCCCACCCGTGAGGACCTGTTCACCGGGGCCGTCGAGTACGTCGCGGAGGAACGCTCCGCCGCGCTGCGGGCGCTCCCCGTGCAGGGCCGCGCCTCGGTCGTCGCGGCGCTCGTGGATCTGTACACCGGCCCGCTCTTCCGCGCCGCGCTCCAGCTCTGGGTGGCCGCCTCCAACGAACCCCAACTCCGCCCCCGGGTCACCGAACTCGAAGCCCGCGTCGGCCGGGAGACCCACCGCATCGCCGTCGCCCTGCTCCGTGCCGACGAGACCCGCCCCGGGGTGCGCGAGACGGTCCAGGGACTCCTGGACATGGCCCGGGGCCTCGGCCTGGCCAACCTCCTCACCGACGACACCGCGCGTCGGCGGAGGGTCGTGGCCCAGTGGGCGGAGCTGGTGGACCGCGCGCTGGACTGAGGGACGCGAGCCGAGGTTCACCAGCACGCCGGATGCCGGGGGCCGGGGCCGGGGCCGGATCTTGGGGCGAGGCCGAGGGGGAGCGGGCGTGCGACTGCTTCCGGACGATCGCGGACCCCGGGCTCCACTCCGCGGTGACGCCGCGTCCTCTCCGGTCCTGATCCGCCGGACACACCCTCGGTCCGCCGTCCCCGCACTCGGCCCCGGCCGTCCTTCGAACGGGACACCTGGCGGGGCACGCGAAGCCGGTATGCGTGAATAGTCGGATTCTGGGCTATTCGTTGTCCATGAGTGATCTCGACTACGCCGACAGGTCCGACTTCGAGGACGCCGACCGAGGGTTCGTCGCCGCCCTCTCTCCCGCGGTGATCCGGACGGGGGACGGCCGGGTGATCTGGGACGGTGACGCGTACGGATTCCTGGACGGGGACTGCCCCGACAGCGCGCACCCCAGCCTGTGGCGGCAGAGCCTGCTCTGCAACAAGCAGGGCCTGTTCGAGGTGACGACCGGGATCTACCAGGTCCGCAACCTGGACCTGTCGAACATGACTCTGGTCGAGGGCGACACCGGTGTCATCGTCATCGACCCGCTGATCTCGGCCGAGACCGCGGCCGCCGCTCTCGCGCTGTACCGCGCGCACCGCGGCGACCGACCGGTCACCGGGCTCATCTACACGCACTCCCACGGCGACCACTTCGGCGGTTCCCGCGGGGTCCTGCCGCACGGGCACGCCCCGGTCCCGGTGGTCGCTCCGGCCGGGTTCCTGGAGCACGCGGTGGCGGAGAACGTCTACGCGGGCGGCGCGATGACCCGCCGGGCGGTCTACATGTACGGCGCCGAACTGGCCAAGGGCCCTGCCGGGCACATCAGCGCCGGACTGGGCATCACCACCTCCAAGGGCACGATCACCCTCGTACCGCCGACGCTGGACATCACCCGCACCGGCCAGGAGGAGACGGTCGACGGGGTGCGGATCGTCTTCCAGATGACGCCGGACACCGAGGCGCCCTCGGAGATGAACTTCTACTTCCCCGACCGGCGGGCCCTGTGCATGGCGGAGAACGCGACGCACAACATGCACAACATCCTGACCCTGCGCGGCGCGGTGGTCCGGGACACCCGTATCTGGGCGCACTACCTGGGCGAGACGATCACGCTGTTCGGCGATCGGGCCGAGGTCGCCTTCGCCTCCCACCACTGGCCCACCTGGGGTCAGGGCCGCATCGTCGAGCATCTGGCCGGGCAGCGCGACATGTGGGCCTACCTCCACGACCAGACCCTGCGCATGACCAACCAGGGACTAACGGGTACGGAGATCGCCGAGCTCATCGAACTGCCCCCGGCGATCGCCCGCCGGTGGGCGAACCGGGGCTACTACGGTTCGGTCAGCCACAACGTCAAGGCCATCTACCAGCGCTACATGGGCTGGTTCGACGGCAATCCGGCCCACCTGTGGGAGCACCCGCCGACGGAGCAGGCCAAGCGGTTCGCCGCCGACTACGGCGGTGTGCCGGCACTGATCGCCAAGGGCGAGGAGTACGCGGCCTCGGGGGATCTCCGGTTCGCGGCGACGCTGTTGGGGCACGCGGTCTTCGCCGCCCCCGACGACGGGCCCGCCAAGCAGGCGCTGGCCTCGGTGTACGAGAAGCTCGGGCACGGCGCGGAGAACGCCACGTGGCGCAACTTCTACCTGATGGGGGCTCAGGAATTGCGCGGTGCGATCGCCCACACCGCGTTGGAGACGACCAACCCCGAGATGGCGATGGCACTCACCGTCGACATGCTCATCGACTCCCTCGCCATCCGCGTCGACGGCCCCCGGGCGTGGGACGAGAGGCTCACCATGACCTGGAACGTCACCGACGAGCACCGTTCCTGGCACATCCTGCTGTCCAACGGCGCACTCACCTACCGCAGCGCCGCCACCGACACAGGCACAGGCACCGACACCGCCACGGGGGCGTACGGGCCCGGCCCCGGGGCCGACCTGACCCTCACCCTGACCAAGGCGGAACTCCTCGGCGTCCTGGCAGGCAAGGGACTCGACGAGGTGCGGGTCCAGGGCGATCCGCGGGTCTTCGCCACACTCGTCGGCCTGCTCGACACCCCCGACCCCGACTTCGCCATCGTGACACCGTGACCCCCCGCACCTCGCAGGCTCCGGCCGCGCCCGGCGGCCGGAGCCGGGTGCCCGCGGGAGTCGCCCGGTGAGCCCGGCGCACCTGGCCGTGGGCGCCGTCGGCTTCGGATCGTTCGAATTCACCGGCGGCGGCACGTTCATCAACCTGGTCGCGGCGACCACCAACGCCCTGAACGGGGCGCTGCTGGCCCGCCGCCCCGACCACTACAAGAACTTCACGGTGATCGGCATCCTGCTCATGGCGCTGCTCGGCGGCATCGGCGGCGGGGTCAGCCGGGACGTCATGGTCGGCCGGGTCCCGGCCGCGCTGACCAACTCCTCCTACGTGGTGCTGTGTCTGATCGCCGGGGCGATCGGACACCTCCTCGCCTATTCCGAGGGCCAGCTGTTCCGCGAGGGACTGTTCCAGTTCGTCACCTCTTTCGCCCTGCCCTGGTACGCCATCGTCGGCGCCCAGACCGGGACGGAGGCCGGCCTGCCCGTTCTCGGGTCCCTCGTCCTCGCCGTCGTCGGCCCTACCGCAGGTCGCTTCCTCATCGACATCTCTTGCGGAGTCCCGCCCAAGCAGTTCGTCCGCGGCGAGTGGTTCGTGACCATCGCCGCTCTGACCGGTGCCGTGTGGATCGCCCTCGACCGGGCGGGACTCCCACGCACCGCGAGCGCGCTGCTCGCCTTCCTCGTCGGCTTCGCCGTCCGCCTCACGGCTCTCTACCGGGGCTGGGAAGAGCCACTGGCCGCCGAGCCGTCCGGTGTCTACCGCCACGACGACGGACGTCCGCTCCTCGGCCGCAAGATCTCCGGCAAGTCCACCCGCGAACTGCGCCTGCTCGGTCTGACCGTCGAATCCCACGACGAGCCCCGGACCCGGGCAACCGGATCGACACGCCGCAACGGCCGCCACCGGCCCTGAGCGTTCCGGACCCGCGACCGGGTGCCGGGCGGGGCGCGCCCCGCACGGCACCCGCCGCCGTCAGCCCGTGATCGGGCTGATCGAGTCGAACCCGTCGATCTCGCGCGGGTCCCGTGCCGCCGGACCCACGTACTCGGCCGAGGGACGCACCAGCCGGCCGGTGCGCTTCTGCTCCAGGATGTGCGCCGACCAGCCGGCCGTGCGGGCGCAGGTGAACATCGAGGTGAACATGTGCGCCGGGACCTCCGCGAAGTCCAGCACGATCGCGGCCCAGAACTCCACGTTCGTCGCCAGCACCCGGTCCGGGCGCCGTGCGTGCAGCTCTTCCAGCGCCGCCTTCTCCAACGCCTCCGCCACCTCGAAGCGGGGTGCGGCCAGCTCGCGGGCGGTGCGCCGCAGCACCCGGGCGCGCGGGTCCTCGGCGCGGTAGACGCGGTGGCCGAAGCCCATCAGCCGCTCGCCCTTGTCCAGCGCCTGCTTCACGTACGCGGTGGCGTCCCCGGTCCGCTCGATCTCCTCGATCATGCCGAGCACCCGGGAGGGGGCACCGCCGTGCAGCGGCCCGGACATCGCTCCCACCGCGCCCGACAGTGCCGCGGCCACGTCCGCGCCGGTCGACGCGATGACCCGGGCGGTGAACGTGGAGGCGTTCATGCCGTGTTCGGCGGCGGACGTCCAGTAGGCGTCGACGGCCTTGACGTGCTTGGGGTCCGGCTCGCCGCGCCAGCGGATCATGAACCGTTCGACCACGGACTCGGCCTTGTCGATCTCGCTCTGCGGGACCATCGCGAGTCCCTGCCCGCGCGCGGACTGCGCCACGTACGACAGGGCCATCACGGCCGCCCGCGCGAGGTCGTCGCGGGCCGTCGCCTCGTCGATGTCGAGCAGCGGTTTCAGGCCCCAGACCGGGGCGAGCATGGCCAGCGCCGACTGCACGTCCACCCGGATGTCACCGGAGTGGACCGGGATGGGAAACGGCTCGGCGGCCGGCAGACCGGGGTTGAACGCCCCGTCCACCAGCAGTCCCCATACGTTGCCGAAGGACACCTTGCCGACGAGGTCCTCGATGTCGATCCCGCGATAACGGAGCGCACCGCCTTCCCTGTCCGGTTCGGCGATCTCCGTCTCGAACGCGACGACTCCCTCAAGCCCGGGTACGAATGCGGACATCAGGCGGCTCCCTCTGTGCGGCTGCGAGCTCTGTCGGTGAAGGTCCTCGGTACGAAGGCCCTCCATGGGACCTGACCCCTGATAGTGGCGGCTCCCGCCGGGGCAAGGAAGGGTGATGTCTCGCACAGCACCCCTTGGTGTGGTGCGGCGGTGTCCCGTGTGTCGTGCGGCGGCGGTACGTGTCGCGGGGCGGGTGGCACACCGGTCGTGGTCCCTCCTGCCCGCCTCGTCGGCCGACCCGCCCGCTGCGGCAGGATGGGCCCGTGCCCACAGCTGACCCGACACCTCCGTCCGCTTCCCGTCCGGCCGCGTCCCCCGCTTCCGATTGCACCATCGATCCGGCGGCGATGCGCGAGCAGTACCGCTCCGAGGCGTTCACGGAGCAGGAACTCGCTCCCGAGCCCATGGACCAGTTCGCCCGCTGGTTCCGGCAGGTCGCCGCCCACGGCGCACTGCACGAGCCGAACGCCATGGTGGTGTCCACCGCCACGCCGGACGGCCGCCCGTCCTCCCGCACGGTGCTGCTCAAGGGGTTCGACGCGCGCGGCTTCGTCTTCTACACCAACTACGAGTCGCGCAAGGGCCGGGAGCTGGCCGCCGACCCGCACGTCTCGCTGCTCTTCCCCTGGCATCCGCTCGCCCGCCAGGTCATCGTCACCGGCACCGCGGAGCAGGTGAGCCGCGAGGAGACGGTGGCGTACTTCCGTACCCGCCCGCACGGATCGCAGCTCGGCGCGTGGGCGAGCGCGCAGTCCACGGTCATCGGCTCCCGCCGGGAACTCACGGAGCGGTACGAGGAACTCGCCGCCCGCTACCCGGAGGGCGAGAAGGTGCCCGTCCCGCCGCACTGGGGCGGTTTCCGGGTGACGCCCGAGACGGTGGAGTTCTGGCAGGGCCACGAGAACCGGCTGCACGACCGGCTGCGGTACGTACGCCCCGCGACGCCGGAGCAGGGCCCCGGCTGGCGCGTGGAGCGCCTCTGCCCCTGAATCCGAAAGGTCCGGGGAGACCGGGAAAAGCAGAACCCGCAGGCTCGGGTCCCTCCGTGAGGAGGAGCCGGCCGGATCTACCGGCGAGCCTGCGGGTCGGTGACTGCTTGGGTTTCGGCAGACAGCCTGCCGAGGTGCACGATGTGCGACGACGGGCTGTCAGCCCGCAGCCACCTCACGAATCCGATAAGACTGCACTTACGGATCACCTCCTTTCAGCGTGTGCCAGAAGCCTAGGAATCTCGTCCGGGCCGCACAACCTATTTATCGGAAGGGGGTGTGCGCCGGGTCACAGTCGAGTTCAATGGGTTTCTGACATGCGGAAACGCGTGGGGAATCGCGCACGGACACGCGCACGGACACGCGCACGGGCACAGGCACGGACACGGCACTGAGCGCGCACCGCCGGGGCAGCGGTGCGTACGGCGGGGACGGCACGTTCTGCGGGGGTACGGAATGAGTCCTTCCATGGGCAGTGGCACGGCGGACGCGTCCGCGTCGGACGCCACAGGAGCCACCGGGGCCACAGGCGTACCGGAGGCCACGGTCACCGACACCGGACCGGCCGGACCCGCACCCGGCGCCGAACTCCTTGCCGCGCTCCTCGACGGCATGGACACGGCGCTGTTCGCCCTCGACGCCGGGGGCACCGTCACCCACTGGAACCGCCAGGCCGAACGCGTCCTCGGCTGGTCCGCCCCCGAGGTGGTCGGCCGGGACGGCTTCGCGGGCTGGGCGGTGCGTGGACCGGACGCCGACGAGGTACGCCGACGGCTGATGGCGATCCAGGACTCCGAGGGCCGGCAGGTCCACGAATTCGCCCTGGTCCGCAAGGACGGCGGCCGGGTCCTCGTGCGCATGCAGGCCGCCGGGATGCGCGGCGGGGACGGCGGACCGGCCGGGGTGTACTGCGCGTTCAGCGAGGCGCACGCCCAGATCGACCTGGAACGCTCCATCGCGCTGAGCGAGGCGCTCTTCCAGGACGGGCCTTGGGGCGTGGTCCTGGTCGACGCCGATCTGCGGCCCACCGTCGTCAACGCGCACGCGGCGCGCGCGCTCGGCGGCGGCCGGACCTCCCTGCTCGGGCGCCCCCTCGGAGAGGTCGTGCTCCAGGGTGTCGAGGACCTCGAAAGCGCCTTCCACCATGTGCTCGCCGCCGGGGCACCGCCCGCCCCCGCCGAACTCTGGGTGACCCTGCGCAGCCGTGAGGGCGGGCGGCGGCGCTGCTGGCGCAGCGGCTTCCTGCGGCTCTCCTCGCCCCTCACCGAAGAGGCGGTACCGCTCGGAGTCGCCTGGCTGTTCCAGGACGTGACGGAGGCGCGCGCCGCCGAGCAGGCCGCGGCCAGGCTGCGGTTCCGCTCCGCCCAGCTGCACCGCGCCGCGAGGGCCGCCGCCGAGTGTGAGGACCCGTGGGAGGCGGCGACGACCACCCTCGACTTCTCGCTGGCCGGCTTCGCCGACCACGCGTTGCTCGACCTGGTGGAGGGGGAACGGCTGATCCCGACGGCGGCCACCCCGACGGACGCCCCCGGCCCCTGCCTGCTGGTGGCGGGCGGCTCCCTCCCGGCCCGTTACCGCCCCGGCCACCCGGCCTTCCAGACGCTGGACCGGATCGCCCCGGTCCGGGTGAGCGCCGGTGGCGACGCGAGTGCCGCCCGGGGTGCCTGGGCGGTCGAACGCCAGTGGCCCCGGCAGGTCGCGCACGCCCTCTGCGTGGCGCTCCGCAGCCGGGGCCGGACGCTGGGGGTGGTGACCTTCCTGCGTACGGCGGACCGCCCCGCCTTCGAGCGGGAGGACGCGGCCCACGCCGAGAGTGCGGCGGTCCGGGTGGCCTCCGCGGTGGACCTGGCCCTGCTGCTCGACGGCCGTACGGGCGGCTGATCCGGGGGACGGACGCGCGCGGGTGCCCGGTGCGGCCGGGCGCTCGGCGCGGGCGCGTCAGTGCTGGTAGAAGATCCGGTCCCGGTTGTCCTCGAAGACGCGCCGGTTCCACTCGTGGCCGCCGTCCACGTTGGCCGAGCGCAGCAGCGGCGGCTCGATGCCGCGTGCGGCCAGTTCCTCGGCGGCGGCGGCCATCGTCGCCTGCATCAGCGCACTGGTCACGACGGTGGAGGCGGGGGCGAAGGGTGCTCCGACCCCGTCGGTGGTCAGCTCCGCGTCGCCCACCGCGATCTTGCTGTCGAGGACGATGTCGCAGTGGTCGAGCAGAAAGCCGCCCGAAGCGGCCCGGGACGAGGTGGCGGCGGCGTACGCCACCGAGGTCACCCCGATCACGGTGAGGCCGCGCGCCCTGGCCTCGCGGGCCATCTCGACGGGCAGGGTGTTGCGGCCGGAGAGCGAGATGATCACCAGCAGGTCGCCCGCGGTGGCCGGGCTGGTCGCGAGCACCGTGGTGGCGAGCCCCTCCACCCGCTCCAGCGCCGAGCCGAGGGTCGCGGGCATGACGTCGACCCCGACGGTGCCCGGCACGGCGAGGAGGTTCATCAGGGCGGGCCCGCCCGCCCGGTACACCACGTCCTGGGCGGCGAGCGAGGAGTGGCCGGCGCCGAAGGCGAAGAGCCGGCCGCCCGCGGCGATGGTGTCGGCGACGGCCGCGCCCGCCGCGGCGACGGAGGCTGCCTCCTCGTCGCGGACCCGGGCCAGCAGCCCGATGGCTGCGTCGAAGAACTGACCGGCCAGCTTGCTCTCGCTCATCGGGGGAGCCCTTCCGTCGTGGATACCGCGATCACGTTGCGGTCCGGACCACCGCACTGTCAATAGCGGTCCCGGCCGTGTGCCGCCCGGGTCCGGGCCGGGTCCGGGCCGGACCCGGCACGGTCCACGGCGCGATGCGTCAGAATTGGACGAGGGCCAGAGCACGGCGGCAACAAGGCAGCATGACGTTTCACTGTCACAGTTATGAGGGGCACGAATGTCCGGACTGATCGACACCACGGAGATGTATCTCCGCACCATCCTCGAACTCGAAGAGGAAGGTGTGGTCCCGATGCGCGCCCGTATCGCTGAGCGGCTGGACCAGTCCGGTCCGACGGTCAGTCAGACGGTGGCCCGGATGGAACGCGACGGCCTGGTCCAGGTCGCCGGGGACCGTCACCTGGAGCTGACCGAGGAAGGCCGGCGCCTGGCGACCCGGGTCATGCGCAAGCACCGCCTCGCCGAGTGCCTGCTCGTCGACGTGATCGGCCTGGAGTGGGAGCAGGTGCACGCCGAGGCCTGCCGCTGGGAGCACGTGATGAGCGAGGCCGTGGAGCGGCGGGTGCTGGAGCTGCTGCGCCACCCCACGGAGTCCCCGTACGGCAACCCGATTCCGGGTCTGGAGGAGCTGGGCGAGCACGCCGGAGCCGATCCGTTCCTGGAACAGGGCATGGTCAGCCTGGCCGAGCTGGACCCGGGCAGCGACGGCAAGACCGTCGTGGTGCGCCGGATCGGCGAGCCCATCCAGACCGACGCCCAGCTCATGTACACGCTCCGGCGCGCCGGGGTCCAGCCGGGAGCCGTCGTCAGTGTGACGGCGGCGGCGGGCGGCGTGCTGGTCGGCTCGGGCGGTGAGGCGGCGGAGCTGGACAGCGAGGTCGCCTCGCACGTCTTCGTCGCCAAGCGCTGAGCCACCGCCCCCGGCGCCCGGCGCTCCGTGCCCGGGGCCGGG
>NZ_JBSFVR010000026.1:0-42393 GCF_053592415.1 Streptomyces sp. NPDC002690
GGTTTCGCTGGAGAGTCGCCGCCGGCCCCAGGACTCGAAGTCGCGGCGGGGCCAGGCAGATTTACGACAGTACAGCCTCGCCGGGAGACGAGGCACGCCAGGAAGCAGGCGACGGTGTAGCTGCCCAGTGCGGGCAGCAGAAGCACCGCGAGCGAGAGCCCTACACCGAAGAGCGCATGCACGGAACCGGGCACGGCCGACTGTGGATTCAGCCCCAGTCGGCCACGTGCATGCCGGGTCACCTCGACCTGTGCGCCGGACGGTCGGGCATCCGCCCTCACGACGGCGCGGCGTACGGCGACCTCCGCCCGCGTGTCGTGGCCGATCGTCAAGCGCAGCCCGTACCGATCCCTTAGGTGCAACTCGTCCAGCGTCCCGCCGGATCGGTTGAACGCGGAGAACCGGCGGACACTGCTCAGAGCGTCCAGCTCGATCGTGCGGACGCCGGTGAGCGTCCGGGCGGACAGAAGCGGCCGCCCGTCGACGGTGGCGACGTGCGGTGTGCCCCAGCCTCCGAACCAGATCTCATGAGCCAGCACCCCGGCGACGAGTCCGGCTCCGGTGGCGATCCAGGTGTCCGTCCCATGCAGCACCTGGGCCCGGACCAGCCCCGCGTCGACGAGGACCACCACCGCCCATGCCGCGCCCACGATCCCCAGCCCCAGCCGCATGCGGCGGCGGGCGGACCGAGGCTCCGCCGGGGAGGGCGGCAGCCTTCGCCGTGTCCGGCGCGCGAGCCGGTCGAGTCGACGACGCCGCACGGCGAGAGACGTCCCGTGCCGTTGCCACGACGATCTCCGCCCCCACATGGTCGCCAGGCTATTGCCACCGGAGACGTGAGGCCAGAGTTCCGCCGGGTCCGCGGCGTCCCGCCTCCGGTTCCCTTCCCGGCGGCGCGGGAAGCTCTCGGCGCGGCGTGGGTGCCGCATCGCGAATTCTGGGATACCCCCGAATTGTCCGGTCAGCCGGCCATCGAATTCCCGCTGGAGTTCGGTTACGGAGAACTGCGCCGGTGTGGGTGGTCCGTCCCGAATGGGCGATGCCATGTTCCGTAAATGCGGAGCCCTTTCGACGCTTCGGTGCGGGCGGGAATCGAACCACCCTCACCTGCTCGAAGTGAGGTGAAACGAACCCTAGTTGATCATTGTCGTGGTAGAGTATTAATGAATTCACTGAGCGCCCGCGAGTAAAAGGGGAATGGCGTGAACACCGAGAAGGTAACGGCTCGACGTCTTACGGCCGACGAGATTTCAGGCTTGGGAATCCAGGACAGTATTTTTGTTCCGGCAGGGGTGGATGGTCTTCCTCTCGACTGCTACGCCCCGGCTTTCCTCACGGCGCCGGGCAAGGACTTCGAAGGCGGGTCCTTCGTCGCGAAGACGGTCTTCGGCGAGGAGGTTCACGTCCTCCCGGAGAACGCTGACGAGGGCGGTATCTGGATCGCCGACGAGGCGGGGGAGGCGATCGAGGTCCTGCAGAGCGCCGGTGTCCTGCTGAACCTCGCCCTCTTCGTACCCGCCGGGAACAAGGAGTCCCTGGACGCCCTCTACTCCTCCGCCCGGGAAGCGTTCGGCGCGGGCGTCGTCCAGCGCTGGAGCGAGGAAGTCGTCGCGGTGCCGGACGTCAAGGTCGACCTGTACGAGGAGCCGGCCCGGGCGCGGAAGGGCGCCAACGGCCAGAACCGCGACCGGCGTGCCCTGGACATCTACCCCACCCGCGTGCGGTTCCTGGAGCCCAGCGAGGGCTGGAAGTTCATCGTCGAGCCGCACAAGGAGATCGTCGACGACACGCCGACGATCTGACCCGATCTGACCTGAGCCGATCTGCCTGCCTGGCTGACTGACTGGTCCGGAGCCTCCGAGCCCCGCCACCGGGCGCAAGCCCACCCGGTGGCGGGGCTCGGGACGGCACGGCGGCGCTCGCCGCGTCCGCCGCCGACGGTTCACGGCCGGCGGATCAGATCCCGGTGCCGGGCGACGCGCGGGCGAACAAGGGCCTGTCCAATGGCATACGCCCCCCGGGGGGCGCGGAGGCGGCCGAACGGTCACCGTCCCCCGGGCTGCTACTGCCCCTGCCCTTGCTCCCGGGCCTGGAGGTCGGAGACGTGCGCGGCGAAGTCGACTATCGCCTTCCGTAGCGGTTCCGCCGCGGTTTTCGGTTCGGCGCGGGTGTCTAGGCCGAGCACCAGGATGCGGCCCACCAGCCCGCGCGGTCCCGGAAAGTCCAGCCGGTGGGTGGACTCCCCTTCCGGATTGGGGTGGACCAGCAGGGCGAGAGGATTCGTCGGGTCCGTGTAGCCGGCGATGTAGGTGAGGAGCTGATGGCGGTCTTCGACGGAAACGTTCTTCTTCGCGTAGTTCTTGTACTTCGCGTCCACGGCCAGGTACGGGGAAGGCGCGGGTGACGTCCCGGGCGAGGTGAAGGACAGCAGGACGTCGGGCCGGAAATACGGAGGGTCGTCCTTGCTCTTGGGCTTCGGGTGTCTCCCGTGAGTCCAGATCCGGTCGCCCTCGGCCTGCGCCCACCGGCCGCCCGCCGCGGTCGCCGCATCCACCGCCATCCGCCGGACCACGCTCTCCCAGAGGTCGTCCAGCTTGAGCAGCAGCCCCTGCGCTTCGAAGCCGTACGGGTCCAGCAGATCGTTGGGCCCGCCGCCGCCCAGCAGCATGCGCGCCCAGGCGTGGGCGGGCCGGTAATGGTCGTTGAGCGCGTTGTACGATGCGCGGGCGAGCAGGCGTAGTGCCTCCCGGGGCGCAAGGGGATCCGGGAAGTCGCTTGCCAAGGAATCCAGTTGATGTCTCAGGCGTGGTTCGGTCACCTTTCGTGCCGCAGCGACCAGGGCGCTTGCGCACACGAGGTTCTCCCAGCCCCCGTCCTCGTACTCGAAGGTCCTGACATGCAGCCGGTCGATCGCGCCGAAACACCTGGTGGCCTGTGCTTCGACGTTCAGCCGTCCCCGTAGCGCGGTGTCCACGCGCTGCCGGGGCACGTACTCACGGCGCAGGCCGCGACGCACCAGCAGACGGCACTCGTGCAGCAGGGCTGCCGGCACTAGAGCCGCGTAACCGTCTTTGCCGATGGGCCAGTTGCGCAACTCCTCGTCGACGGT
This sequence comes from Streptomyces sp. NPDC002690, assembly GCF_053592415.1. Classification (NCBI taxonomy): domain Bacteria; kingdom Bacillati; phylum Actinomycetota; class Actinomycetes; order Kitasatosporales; family Streptomycetaceae; genus Streptomyces; species Streptomyces sp. NPDC002690. The sequence goes on from NZ_JBSFVR010000026.1 coordinate 3,110, forward strand.
GCTGTCCTGTCCATTGGCGTACGAGAGCCAGTCGATCAGCCGGTTCCCCGCGATCGGCAGTTTGGGGCGGAGGATCAGCCGGATGCGGCTGAGCTCCAGAACGCCGACGCGCGTCCGCGCGGTGAGGAGATAGGTGTTCGGTCCCTTCGTCACGCCAACTGCTTTGAGTGAGCGCAGCCTTTGCAGGTCGGCGGAGCTGAGATCGGACTTCGGCACGCTTGTGCCTTCGTACTCGTCGAGCGTCACCTCCCTCTGCGCGGCTCCGTGTGGCATCCGGCTACTCCCCGGGCCCGGTGGACACTGCCGGGGTGCCGCCCTCGTCGGCGGTTTCGGCGGTGACGAACTCCTTGGCCAGCACTCCCGGAAGGTCCTGCGGATTCGTCTGGACGATCCGGCCCGCGTCGTCCACCAGCTCGCCCAGGATGTTCTGCAGCATCACAGGACGGCCGAGGCAGTAGTCCGTCACGAGCGGCACGATGTCGTTGTGGAAGGCGTGGTGGAGCTGCTCGACGGTGGCGAGCGGACGGTCTTCCGCCAAGAGGAACGACTGGCCGAGCAGATGGTCCGGGCCGAAATGTTCGTCGAGGCGCTCGTTCAGCCCCTCCAGCAGGGAGGCCAGCCCGAGCCCTTCCACCTCCCCGTCCAGAGCGTCCAGATCCGGCGGCACGCTGTGGAACGCGAACCTGCGTCGGATCGCGGAGTCGATGTGGCTCACGCTCCGGTCGGCGGAGTTCATGGTGCCGATGATGTGGACGTTCGGCGGGACGGTCAGCTGACGGCCGCTGGTCGGCAGGGTGATGGAGACCGAACCCCGCATGTTCGGCTCCAGGAGGGTGATCAACTCGCCGAGAATGCGCGGGAGATCACCTCGGTTCATCTCGTCGACGATGAGCAGGAAGGTCTCGCCCGGGGACTTCACCGCGGTGTCACAGACGCGGAGGAAGACCCCGTCCTTCAGCTGCAGATGGAGCCCGGCTCCGGTCGTCGCCGTGTCGGGCCTGAAGCCCTCGACGAAGTCCTCGTACCCGTAGGACGGATGGAAGGTCACCATCGTGAGCCGTGCGGCGCGCGCCGACTTTTCCCCGGGCACGATCTCGGGCAGCGCGGACAGCTCCGCGAGGACAGCGGCCCGCTCCGCCGGAGTCGCCTCGATCAGCTCCTCCCGCCCGGCGAGGGCCAGGGCGACGTTGAGGGCCAGCCGGGTCTTCCCGGTGCCGGGAGGTCCCTGGAGTATGACCTGCCCCTTGTGCTTCAGCAGGGCCCGTACGGTCTTCACGTCATCGGGGAACTCATGGGCGAGCGCTACGGCTTCCTCCGCCGAGTCGCTCTCCGGGGCGCCGGTCTCGTCGGCCTTCCCCTTCGCACTCGCCGGGTTCGGAGTTTCGACCGCGGCGCCGCGGGTCCGCTCCTGCCAGATCTCCCGCACCAGGGGGGCGGGCACCTTGGCGAGCGTCTGCTGCCAGGCGTGCCGGGGGGTCTCGAAACTCTGGGCGAAGGAGGTGTCCCAGCGCACGCCCACCGTGTGGCAGTGAGTCGGCAGGCCGGCCTTGTACTCGTAACCGAGTTCCACGGTGCCCACGGCCAGCACCTGCGACTTTCCGCGGTTCGCGACGATCCGGTCGCCGCGCTCCAGATCGCGGAAGGCCAGCATCTGCCGGGCGAGCCGCAGATTTCCGCCGGTACTTTGCGGCCAGTTCTGGTCCAGCGTGGCCTTGAGCTCCTGGTCGCTCTCGTACTGCCCCAGGCTGCCGACCTCGTCCCAGGCGATCCGGATGCGACGGTGCTGGAAGGAGTCGTCCCAGAGTTCCGCCTGCTTCCCGGGCGCGATCTTCCAGATCACCCGGTCTTTCGGGCGCGGATCGTGGAAGTGGTACAGGAAGGCCACCTTCTCGTGCGGGCTCCATCCATCGAATTCCCGGTATTCAGCGAGGAGTTCGAGCAGCTCCCGATTGGCCCGCCACATGTGGACACCGGAGGAGTGCGCACGCGCTTTGCCGCCCAGCAACTCGGTGAAGTACCGGATGTGCGCTGCGGAGAATACGGGCAGGAAATCCTCCGGGAAGTAGACAGCCAGTGCCTTGGTGGTCAGCGCCTGGCCGTAGGACAGCAAATCCAGATCTTCCAGGGCTTTGTAGTCGCTCCTGGACGCGGCACCGAAGGCCCGCACGAACTCGGAGCGCACCCTGCCCCAGGCCGCATCCGCACCGAGCCCGCGCAGTCCGCTGGGCAGGACGCGCCATCGGCCCGAGCGGAGCCGGTACACGATGTGCTTCGCCGAGCTCCCACCGCGGATATGGCCGACGTGGTCGGTGCCGTACTCCATCAGCCGGCAGAAGGAGGACTCTTCCTCAGCGAGGCTCGCGGGCTCCCACGCGTACCGGCGCAGGTCGAGGTCTTCCCAGCCTCCCAGCGGAAACGCGGCGTGTGCCTTCTGCCTCTCCTCTTCCGCCAGGCCGGCGGTCCGTCGCGCTTCCGCCCGGTCGAATCGTGCCGCCCGTGCGGTGAGCCCTTCGCGGAACTGTCCAGCATCAGCCATGTGCACATTCTTCGGCATCCCGCCGGACCGGGGAACGCGGGGGCCGGTGACGGCGCCCCGGGCCCCCGGCCTGGCGGTTTCCCCGGCCTGGCGGTTTCCCCGGGCCCGGCGGTTTCCCCCGGGCCGGCGGTTTCCCCCGGCGCCGCGGGGCCGGACGGGCGGGTCAGCGCAGACCGGCGAAGAGGTCGGTCTCGGGCAAGGCCGCGCCGGTGGCGTCCTTGACGCGTACGAAGGTCTCCACGCCCATCAGGTCGGCGAACTTCTCCTTGCCCATCCTGAGGAAGAAGATGTTCTCGCCCTGACTGGCATGCGCGGCCAGTGAGTCGAACTTCTGGCCGCTGAACGCGGTGGTGTTCACCCAGGTGGTGATCTCCTCGTCCGGGAGGCCGATCTCGGCCATCGCGGCTTCCTCGGCGGGGTCCGGCTCCGGCATGTCCTCCCCGAACTCGCGCATGGTCTCCCCGAACCGCTGCATTGCCGAGCGCGGCATCGTCGTCCAGTACACCTTCGGTGTCAGCTCGGTCATCTCCAGCGCGGCCATGGTGATGCGGTGGGCCTGGATGTGGTCGGGGTGGCCGTAGAAGCCGTTCTCGTCGTAGGTGACGACCACGTCCGGCCGGTAGTGCCGCATGAGGTCCGCGAGCCGTGCGGCGCCCTCCGCCACGGGGGTCCGCCAGAAGGAACCGGGGGCGTCGTTGCTCGGCCACCCGACCATCCCGGAGTCGGCGTAGTCCAGCGTCTCCAGATCGCTGATCTTCAGCACGTCGCGGCTCGCCTCCAGCTCCTGGCGGCGCAGCGAGGCGACCGCCGCCGGGTCGTGCCCCGGATCGCCCGGCTTGACGCCCCCGGGCCCGTCCCCGCAACCGCCGTCGGTACAGGTCACGAGCACCGTACGGATTCCCTCCGCCGCATACCGCGCGAGGACCCCTCCGGTGCTGGTCGCTTCGTCGTCGGGGTGCGCGTGCACCGCCATGAGGGTCAGGGGCCGGTCGGTCATGGAACAGTCCTTCTGCAGATGTCGGTCGCGGTTCGCATGCGTGGGGCACGCACCACGCTCATGGGCCGGGGCCCGGGCGGGTGGAGGACCCCGTGGTCCCCGTTCTCCCGACCCGCACGGTGTCGGCCCTACCCCGGTGCAACCGTACGGGCGGTGGTGGCTGTTCCCGAGGCCGTGAAAGGGGTGGCCGAACGCGGGCGGTGACGGGGGAGGGCCCTTCGGGGTGGCCCCGCCATGGACCGAAGAAGCCCCGGGACGGGTGGCCCGGGGCTTTCATGGAGCGCGTCAGGAGAGGCGGACGTGCTGTCCACGTCAGGAGAGGCGGGCGTGCCGTCCGCGCTCGGGAATCCGTGGTGCCTGCGGCCTCGGACGTCCCTCGACCGGGCCGTACGCCGACTTCGTCAGACGATGACGGGGACGGTCTCGGTGGGGTCGGTGGACCAGTTGGTGACGATCGGCTTGTCGACGGTGGCGGTGTCGGGGAGCGCCAGTTCGGCGGGGTCCGGATCGTCGTCGGTGGTGGCGATGATGACGTTCTCGAACTCCTTGCCGCCCTCGCCGTCGGTGGTCTTCGGGTTGATACCGGTGTACGCGACAGCCGATCCGGAGAGCTTGATGGGGTCTTCGCCGCCCTGCCCGACAGGGGACGCGACACCGTCCGCGCCGGAGCCGAAGGACACGCTGGGAGTGTTGACGTCCAGATAGCAGGTGATACCGGACTTGGCCTTGGCGGTGACGAGGTAGTAGCCGCCGGCCTGGGACTTCGCGGTGACCGTGAAGTCCAGGTCGTTGGTGCCGCAGGACTGCCCGTAGCCGCTCTTGTCGCCGGCGCCCTCGCCGTCGCCGGAGGCAGTGGCCTTGCCACCGGTGTCGCTCGACGAGCCCGAGCCGCTGGAGCCCGAGCCGCTGGAATCGGACGCGTCGGTGCCGGAACCGCTGGTGCCGGTCGCGTCGGCGGGGTCGCTCGCGCCGGAGGAGGGGCCGGCGCCTTCGGCGGAGGAAGCCGCGGAACTGGCGGCGCCCTCGGCGTCGTCGGGGCTGCATGCGGTGGAAGTGGCGGCGAGAGCGGCCACGGCTGCGGCGGCGAGGAAGAGACGAGTGGAACGGGCGGCGAGGCGCGAACGCATCATGATCTCCAGCGGCGATTCGGTTGCGGTGCTTCCTGCTTTCACCGATGACACTAGGGCCGAGGCAATCTTGAAATGATGCTGGACATGTCCGGTTTCTGTCCCAGCGGCATCGGTTCCGAGGAACGGTGGCGGGCTGCGCCATTTCCCGCACCGAGCACGAGGACCGGTCGGGACGGCCTGCGGATCCGGCAGCTCGGGCGGTCCGCCCGCCTCGGAGAGGTACGGACGGTCGGCTGTTCCGGTAGCCCCGCCGGAGGAGCAGCCGACCGTCCGCGACGGCGAGGGGTCGGCCCCGACGGGGTGGGGGCTTCGACCGCTCGGACACCTCTTAGGACAGGCCGTCCAGCGGCCTCAGGAACCGGCGCTCGTAGCGCTTGATGCAGCGGGTCTCACGAGCCAGTTCGAACGCTTGCCGGCACTCCGGGTCGGACATGCTGTCCGTGCGGTACTGCTCGTACGCGGCCAGGCTGGGGAAGGAGAACAACGCGTAGGCGATGTCGCTGTCGCCTTCACTCGGCAGGAAGTAGCCGTGATGCGTCCCGCCGAACCGGTTGACGAGCCGGACCCAGCGGCGCCCGTACTCCTCGAAGTCCTCCAGCTTCTCAGCGTCGATCTCGTACTTCAGATGAATGGTGACCATGCCCGCATGATGCCGTGCCACGGGCGTCGGTTCGTACGGCGGGGGCGTCGGCAGGGTGCCAGCCCCTGATACGGACCGACGGGCACGAAGAAGCTCCCGGCCGCCGGCCGCCGGCCGTGGGCCGTGGGGCGGGCGGGCTCGGGCGGGCGGGCTTGGGCGGGCTCGGGCGGGGGCACCGGGCTCGCCGTCGGCAGTACGGCGGGCCAGTGCGCTTCGTGGCCCCCGCAGGAACGCCTGGTGCTCAGCCCACCCTGGCTCCGAGCCGCTGCTCGGTGTCTTCGAGCCAGCTTCGATACCACTGCGCGAAGTCCTGCCCCGTAGGCACGATCCCGCGGTCCATCGGTCTCAGGTCATCCCAGACGGCCCCTCGGTGCGGACCCGTCATGACCATGAGCGAGGCGTAGCCACATCCTTGCTCGCTGAGGAACACCGCGCCCGCCTCCTGCGCGTCGTGCAGCTCCTCCCAGCGTGCGTCCCAGGCCGAGTACGCGGGACCGAACTCCTCGTCGTCCGCGTACGAATCCCTCTTGGGCTCCCGCGCCTCCAGGGCGGCGAGCTCACCCGCCAGCGCCTCGGCCACGAAGGGCCGTCCGGCGAACTCGGCGGTGGTCGGCTGCGCGGGGTAGGCGAGCCCGGTACCGCTCCACCGCCACCCGCCGTCGGCCGAGCCCGGGGTCATCAGGCCGTAGTAGGGGCCCGCGCCCCCTCGTGCCACGTGGAGGAGGAAGCTGCGGTACTGCGCGGGTAGGCCGACGCCCAAGTCCGCCTCCAGCGACCGGAGTTCTTCCTCGCTCATGACCGGCCCGAGGTCGAAGCCATGCCCCCGCGCCCCGAAAACATCGCCCGCGCCCGGAAGTTCACCGAGTCGGAGCACCCGCTCCCGCACTCCTGCCCACTCGTCCTCGCTCATGGACTCAGGCTAGGACGACTCGCACCGTACGGACACGGAGTTTCCGGCGGAGCGCACCTGGCCGACTACGCGTCGTTCTCTGCCCGCGTGAGTGAGCGGCCCGGCGCTGCGTCGCGGTTCAGTGTCGGACCGCCGACTTGATGGGTTCGGTTATTCCTGTGCGGGTCGTCCGAGCTGGCGTACGGTCCATCCGGCCATGCGCCAGGCGTCGGCGTCGATGAGGTTGCGGAGGTCGACGAGGACCGGGTCCGCGACCAGTGGGGCGAGGGCCTTGGGGTCGGCCTCGCGGAAGTGGGGCCATTCGGTGGCCAGGACGATGAGTTCGGCGCCGTGGACGGAGGTGTCGAGGGTGTCGGCGTAGTCGAGTTCGGGGTTGCGGTGCAGTGCGGTGGGGTTGGCGTGCGGGTCGTGGACGGTGACGGTGGCGCCGCGCTGGTGCATGAGGGCGGCGACGGCGAGGGCGGGTGATTCGCGGACGTCGTTGGTGCCGGCCTTGAAGGAGGCTCCCCAGACGGTGACGCGTACGCCGTCGACCGGTCGGCCGAGGGTCTGCTCGATGAGCTTCAGCGCGGCGGCGGGCCGGGACTCGTTGACCTCCTCCGCCGCGCGCAGCATGGTCGCGGCCTCGGTAGCTCCCAGCGCGCGGGCGGAGGCGGTGAAGGCACGGACGTCCTTGGGCAGACAGCCGCCGCCGTAGCCGGGACCGGCGTTCAGACCACCGCGGCCGATGCGCGGGTCGACGCCGATGGCCTCGATCAGCTGCTGGACGTCGGCCCCCGCCGCGTCGCACATGTCGGCGACGCCGTTGATGAAGGAGATCTTCATGCCGAGGTACGCGTTGGCGGCACCCTTGAGGAGCTCGGCGGTGGCGGGGTCGGTCACGAACAGCGGAATGCTGTTCGCCAGGAGCGGCGCGTAGACCTGCCGTACGACGTCCTCCGCCCGGGCGGAGGGGACGCCGACGACGATCCGGTCGGGCCGCAGGGTGTCGTCGATGGCGTGACCTTCGCGGAGGAACTCGGGGTTCCAGACGACCTCCACGTCCTCACCGGCGGGGGAGAGCCGGGCCAGGAGGGCGCCGAGGTCGCGCGCGGTGCCCACGGTGACCGTGGACTTGCCGATGACGACGGTCGGGCGGGTCAGGTGCGGGGCGAGGGCCCGGGCCACGCCGAAGACCTGCCCGGTGTCGTAGCTGCGCCCGTCCGCGTCGATGGGCGTGCCCACCGCGAGGAAGTGGACGTCGGCGAACTCGGCCGCCTCGGCCAGGCTGGTCGTGAACCGCAGCCGCCCCGAGGCGGTGTGCGTGGCGAGGAGTTCGGGCAGGCCCTCCTCGTAGATGGGGCTCTCGCCCGCGTTGAGGCGGTCGATCTTCGCCTGGTCCAGGTCCACGCCGATGACCTCGTGGCCGATCTCGGCCATGGCGGCGGCGTGCGGGATGCCCAGGTGACCGCAACCGATGACGGATACGCGCATGGGACCGACGCTCCTCTCCCTGTCTTCGCCCGCCCGGGGACTCCGGGCCGGCCGGGTCGGCCACGCTAGCGCCCTTGCGGGGGCGAGGTTCCGTTCACGCAGGTGGATCAACCGGACTGCTGATTCAGTAGATTGACGAGAGCGGGCCCAGGCGCCTGGGCGGCGTTCGAACTGCACACCCCGTGCCTTGCGGCCTGTCGACGCCATGACCTGTACGAATTCCATCAGAGTGGCGGGCCGGGGGACGTGCCGACAGCCTGGGCGGACATCGTCGTCCATGACGCGGCGACGGGCGGAGCGGTGATCACGTCGCCCCCGGTGGTCACGTCCGCAACGGAATGCCCGGCAACGACTTCAACCAGCCCCGTGGCGACCACGGCGACCTGCCTCCGGCCTCCCGGCCGGACAACCCATACACGAGCGGCTTCCATCCGGACGCCCCCGGTTCCGGTGGTCCCCACTCCGACGCACCGGGAGCGGGTGGCGCTCACAATCCGCTGGGCGGTCACGGACCCGGCGGCTTTAAAGCAGGACGAGTTCGTACAGAAGGCCAATGATCCCGACAAAACGTGGTTCAACCAGTACTGCCGGTCTGACGGGCATCGCCTCAGCGTCAAGACCAAGATCGATGACATCGAATTGCCGGTCCGGGCGAGGGATGGCGACGGGTCTTGGATTTCGAAGAACAATCTTCCGGCCGCCACCTCTGAGACGAGGTTCGGCCGTGACGAACTGGGGCGTAGCGAGACCCTTCCCAAGATCAATGAACTCGATGGCGTCGCCAGGGACTGAAAGGCTTCAGTAGGGCTCGCCAACGCCGAGCGTGTACACAAAGCCTAAGGTGTTGGCCCGGCCGAAGGCTTTTTGGTCAAGCAGGGAACTGAGCCGTACCTGCGGACCATCATCGCCGACCTGCGGCGTCGCCCGGCGCTGCAGGTGACCGATGCCTCGGGCAGGGTATGGGCGAATGCAGCCCTTGCCAAGGAACTGGAGACGGCCCTAGACGGGGGCAAGCTTGACCTTCTTACCCGTACCAGCGTCGTACTTGCCGTCGGCAGTGCGGCGGGCGTACTGGACAACGACAACGATATTTACCAGCTTGGTACCGTTTCGGGCGACTCCGTAGTACTTGATTCTCCCTCCACTCTTCCTGTCCACCCTTCCGGCCAAGGCTGCGTCGACCACCCGGCACTTCTTGATGTTGTGCTTGCCGGAGAAGTGGTTCCGGCCGAGCTCGCCGTTGCCGTAACGCGTGGGGATGACGCGCCCCTCCGGATCCGCCCGCTGGCACTTCACCCTCTTGTCCCAGTGCCGCACCGCCGACGCCTCGGCCGCCGGCGCGACCACAAGACAACTGCCGGCGACCGCAGCCGCCACCACGTTGATCATCCTCATGGCCGGACCGTGCCACCCAACGGCGCGGTTTAGTCCTCCCCCGCGAACGGCCCCGGTTCGGCTCCGTCATGTGGAGGGTGGTTCAGGCCGCCTCGCGGCGGTCCTCGTACGACTCCTGCCCGCAGGCCATTTGGGAGAGATCCCCATGCCGGCGCAACGAGTGTGGAGTCGGGCCGGTCGCGCGCGGGACGGCTGCGAACCAATGACGGGCCATCACCGCCCCAGTGCTGCTCCCCCGTTCACATGCACGATCTGCGCCGTCATGAACGCCGCTTCAGGCGACGCCACATAGTGCACCGCGGCGGCGATGTCCGAGGGGCGGCCCGCCTGGCCCGTCAGCGACTGCTTGGCCCGGGCGGCGACGAACTCGGGCGTGGCCCGGTCGCCGAAGAACTCGGTGTCGGCGACAAAGCCTGGAGCGACCGCGTTCACGGTGATGCCCTGCGGGCCGAGCTTCTGCGCCAGGTCGACGGTGTAGGCGTTGACGGTGGCCTTGGAGCCGCCGTACGAACCGGGGCCGCGCAGCGCGGCGATGGACGACATCTGGATGATCCGGCCGCCGGGCCGGGTGAGGTGCGGCAGCAATCCTTCGGTGAGCAGCACGGCGGTGAGCACGTTGGCCTCGAAGTTGCGGCGGAAGCTGTCCGCGACGCCTTCGAGGGTGCCGTCGTGGGCCGGTGCGACGTTGCCACCGGCGTTGGCGACGATCACGTCGACCTGCGCGCCGCCCGCGGTGCAGAACTCCACGGCTCTGCGGGCCTGGCCGGGATCGCTCAGATCGGCGGCGACCCAGGAGGCCGTTCCCGCGCCATGCGCGGCGTCGAGCTCTCCGGCGGCCTTCTCCAGGGGCTCCTCGCGCCGGCCGATGAGGACGACGTGGTCGCCGTCCGCCGCGAAGACCTCGGCCACCGCCCGCCCGATCCCCGTACCGCCACCCGACACCACGACCCTGCGCTGCCCCACGACCCCACCCCATGTCCTCGTTCATGAACGATGGTCACATCTCTGCCCGGCGACGGTACGACCGCCGGTCTTTGGCGTCAACGGCTAGGTGCCGCAGGCTCCTCACCCGGATGACGGAGCCCCGATCCGCTCCAACATGCCCAACATCCGCCCCTTCGCCCCAGGTCACCGATCTGGAACGACAGGCGCCGGCAACTGATCCGTGAAACCCTCAGCCTGCTGTTGATGATCCACGTGACCGCAGGCGACGTCACCTACCGGCAGGCCGCCGCCGTCATACTGCCCGCCCTGCGGGAGCGGTTCCCCGCACTGACGAAACTGTGGGCCGACGCGGCTGCACCGGCACCCTGATCACCTGGGCCCTGGCCGTTCTCTACCTGGTCGGCACGGTGATCAAGGGCACCGACGACAGATCTGAGTGAGGGGCATGGTCATCTCCTTGGAAGCAGGGCGTGTACGGCCGCGTCGGGACATGCGGGCGGCGCCGGCACCGTGATCTCGGCCCAGCACCGCTTCCCGGAGGCGGTCGCCTCGACGTCGTGGCGGGCGGCCAGCGCCGCGACGATGAGCAGGCCGCGTCCGCTCTCGTCATCCGCACCGGGCAGGCCGGCCTTCGGAAGTACGGGACTGGAGTCGCAGACCTCGATGCGCACCCGGCCGTCGTTCAGCTCCGCGGCCACCGAGATGGGGCCGAATCCGGCATGACGCACGGCGTTGGTCAGCAGGTCGGTTACCAGCGCCACGTCCTCCCATCCAGCCGCCAGTCACGAACCCCCGCGACGACCCGGTGTCTGGAGTCCGTGACGGCGTACGGCGTGCCGGCTACGGAAAAGCTGAAGCGAAGCGTTCCACAGGAGTGCCTCCCGGTCGTGTGCGGCCTGATCAGAGAACCGTCCGGGGCGGTGAGCGGGATTGCCCGGCTGCCCGCTCCGCATGGCTTATGCAGAAGCTGCATGACCGCCAAGTGCGCGGTGACTTACGCTCGGTTGAGAAGGCAGGATCGGGCGCGCCGAAAGGGGCCGTGGCACAGATGACCGATGCGCACGACGTGGCGAGACGGCTCGGCGAGGTGCTCCGCCGCGCGCGTGCTCGCCAAGCGGTCCCAGACGGACGTTGCTGCCGCGCTCGGCTATCACCAGTCGAAGGTGAGCCGACTTGAACAGGGGAAGGGCACCGAGGACTCCCAGGTATTGCGTTCCATCGCACGGAAGTTGGGTGTCCCCTTATCCTCCGTCGGCCTGGCCGACGTTCCCGATGCCAGCGACTCCCACGCCGAGACAGATGACATGCATCGCCGTACGTTCCTTGCCACCAGCTTGGCCACGCTCGCAGCGCAACCTTCCTCGTCCCACGGCTACGGCGCGCTTGTGCACGCACTCCTCCCCGGGCCGTTCCCTCCGGCAGGGGGCGAGACGCAAGACCTCTCCCAACTCGGCAAACGTGTTTCGGACGTTCGTCGTCTTCTCTACGCCTGCGACTACACGGATCTGGAGCGAACTCTCCCCGCTCTGATCACGGATCTCCGTCACGCGGCGCCTGGTTCGGACGAGGCGACGGCTCTGCTGGCCACCGCTTACCAGACCTCTGCCAGTCTGCTTCTTAAGCTCGGCGATCCGGGCAACGCGTGGGTGGCGGTCGGGCGCGCGATGGCCGAGGCGGAACGCAGCGGCGACCCGGTCGTCCTGGCTTCCAGCGTTCGCGTCCACGCACACCTGCTCGCCCGCGAGAAGCACACGTCCCAAGCCATCACCCCGGTCCGGCACACTGCCGACCAGCTCACCGGCGCCTACGACCAGCGGCCCCCGCGCTACCTGGCCGCGCTCGGCCTGCGTCTGCTGCGTGGCGTCACCGCCGCGAGCAGCGCGGGTGACCGCTCGGCCACCCGCGACTTCCTCACGGAGGCCAAGGAGGTCTCTCGTTTCGCCACGCTCGACCACTCCGATGCCTGGGCCAACTTCAGCCCGACGAACGTCAGCCTCCACGGCGTGAGCGCCGCGGTGGCCTTCGGTGACGCCGGGCTCGCTCTGGAGGCCGCGCGCCCGCTCATGCGGCGGCACATTCCCGCCCCCGAGCGACGGGCTGCTCTCTGGGTCGAGACGGCCCGCGCGTACAGCCAGCAGGGCCGGCTCGACCAGGGCTACCAGGCGCTTCGCATCGCCGAGAGCTGCGCGGCCCAGGACGTCCGCCGCCCGGCAATCCGGGAGCTCGTCGCGGACGTGGCTGCCCGTGACCGTCGCCGTACGCTGCCCGAACTGCACTTGTTCAGCCGTCAACTGGGAGTCCCCGCGTGAACGAGTATCCCGACCAGCAGGCCAAGAAGCCCTTTCTCTACATCGGCGTGTGCGGCTCGGGCATCGCTGATGGTGTGGGCCGGCTGATCGGTGCGGCCCAGGAAGCCGGGTGGGGCGTGGGCGTCATCGCTACCCCGCAGGGCCTTAGTCGTACGGCCTCGGCATCCCGACCGCCGCCCTGCCCTATGTGAACTCCGCCCAGGCTGCCCATCCCGCGTACGCCGAGAGTTTGCGGAAGCTGCGCGCACCGCCCCAAGACGGGTGGCGGCGCGGACCGCTTCCGCTGGGAGGAAGCCCTCGACCCTGGCAACGCCGAGGGTGGCGGCCACGCCGTGAGCCCTGTGGCCCGCGCAGCGAAAAGGCCCCTGGCTGACCGGCCGGGGGCTCTCGTGTGACATGACTGGAGCGGGTGACGAGAATCGAGCTCGCGCTCTGAGCCTGGGAAGCTGCATCCTCCAGCCTCTAATCACTGCCCTGACGGTCCTATTGTGGCGACACAGACAGTCTGAGGGCATCACCGTGATTGACCGCGGCTGTCCGCCCTAGGTGGTGCATAAGTGGTGCATAGGTGGTGTGTAGGTGGTGCGCGCCCGCTCCGTGACGGACAGACCTCCGGAGCGGGCGCGCAGACGCCGCCCCCCACAGGGCCGCTTGGCAAGCAGGCAGTCCTGGCTTTGCCTCTCAGCTTTTGGCGTGGACCAGCTCGCGCTGGCTCCCACACGCTGTCTATCTGGCGCCAGAAAGGTGTGGTAGTGGGGCAAAGTTGCCCTAGGGTGTTGCTTGTGCAGCGTCGCCCTACACACGTTTACCTGCCCTCTGCCATGCTGTGAGAGGTGCCAGGGATCGGCGGCGGGGGTTGACCTATGGACGAGCAAACGACTGACGAAGATCAGCGCGCGGAGCCGACGTACGAGGCCAACCGGAAGCACAAGCCCGTGCCACAGCCCGGTCGACGTGGCTCGATCTGTCCGCGTGATGCGGACGGCCCAACGCTGCTGAAGGTGAGCGATCAGGTGGGACGCCAGCGCTATGCGACTGACGGTACACGGGCGTTCGAGGCTCAGTGTCATGATGCGATACGCAACCTGTGGCATGGCTACCCTGTGAGTTGGGACGAAGTTCCCCCCAAGCTGGTCGCCAAGTGGGTGGAAGAGGCGAAGGTCCAACGTAGGACAGTGCGGCAGGCGAGAAGGAGGCGAAATTAACGTGGCTGTAACGTGGGAACGCTTTAGTGGAGCTACGGATGCGTTTGCAATTCGTCTTTCTTTTATGCCTGACCCTGATCGAGGCAGTGCGGCTGAACCTGAAGAGAGTTCCTCCTGGGGGGCTCTCCAGATTTGGGTTGCCGGACAAAATATTTGCGCCCATGTTGACCAGGGTGAAGTCCTTCAAAGCTCGCATTGGTATCTACTTCCTTTCCTTGAGTGGTTGGCTGATGCTTGGAATCCTCTCCTTCATGAAGAGCGGTTGCCAAATAGGAATCTAGAATCGACGGCCGTCACGTCGCTTGATCGAACCCGAAACGCGCCGCCACTTGCGACTGAGCAAGCAATTCTTGCTTGGGAAGAGGAGTGGTACGACTGGCGCTCGCGCCACGCACTCCGGTCCGCACGGGCTGGCGGCCTCCTGCCAAACCTTGTTTTGCGTAGAGTTCGCGACACCGTTGAGGTCAGCTGGGATGATGAGCCCTTGGCAGGCACAGAATCCGATTTTGCGTTCAGCTTCAGTGGTGGCGCTGCCCTCTTGCCTCCAAAGGATGTCGCAAATCCTTTGTTCGAAGTTGCTTCTGCGGCAGTAGATTACTTGTACGCACAACACCCGGACAGCGCTCGAATTCAGAAGGTAAAGACCGCGCTGGCGTCACTGAAGGTGCCTGCCGAAAATAGTGCCCGATTGAGCTGGCTGGCGGGCTTGCGGCTGCCCTCTCTGGGGCCGGGGGTGGCCGAAGAGGTCGGGGGAAGGATCGGGGAATCGTGGGAACGAGTTCGTAGCGCACTGGGTAATTCTCCTGCTGCTCAGGCCGCTTTGACTATCGAAGGAAAGACCCCTCTGGTGGTGACTGGATCTTGCCAGGCGGCACTACTTTTTGGCAGTGTTTCCCCGACCATTTCTGCCCCGGACGTCGAGAGCCTAGCTGCTCTATTGATTGAGCAGTATGACGGATCTGGAGAAGTTCACTCCCTTCTGGAGGAGTATTCGGAGGGAGTCTCTGTTTCCTTGCGCTCACCTGCATGGGAGCAAGGTTACGAGTTGGCGGAAACCCTTCATGATGAAATCGAGTCCGTCGGTTTTGTGGACATCGAGGAATTTGTCGATTCTCTTGGTATTCAGCAGAAGTCTATTCGGCTCGCTGACGTGAATGTTCGCGGCTGTAGCTTGGTCGGTCCGCAGCACGTACCCACGATCGCCTTGAATTCCTCATATGTGCGAGGGAACTCGGTTCGGGTGAACCGATTCTCTATCGCTCACGAGCTTTGTCACTTGTTGTATGATCGAGATAGGGGAAAGCGTCTAGCGATCGCGAGTGGGCCTTGGGCTCCTGTGAATATCGAGCGCCGGGCAAATGCTTTCGCCGCAATGTTTCTGATGCCTACCCCATTGTTGCAGGAGGCGATCTCGGCAAGTCCCGATTCTGTTAGCACGGTAGAGGGGGTAGCCTTCGTGGCTAACAGGCTCCAGGTGAGTTTTCACGCCGCCGTCGAGCACCTCTTCAATCTGACCTTTATGACAGAGGAAGAGAAGCAGGCTCTTCTGGGGCGACCGAATGGATCATCCCGCTAAGAGCTCGTAGCACGATCATGGTCGGGTCTTCTTGAGGCGTCGGTAGCAGATGAGGCTGCAGGCGAGAGATGAAGGCGTCGTGGAGTTCGGTGCGGCGTTCCCAGCGGACGGCGAGTCGTTTGAGCAGGGCGAAGGTCTGCTCGACGACGTATCGCAGCTTGCTGATGCCTTTGACGTTGGGTGATCCCTTGCGGGAGGTGACGGGCAGGATTCGTCGGCGACGGAGCTCGTCGCGGTTGGGGTTGGAGTCGTAGCCTTTGTCGCCGAGAAGGGCATCTGGTCGTCGGCGAGGCCGGCCGGGTCGCCTGCGACGGGTGGGATGCCGTCGACCCGGGCCGGCGTATGGGTGACGTCATTGACGTTGGCCGCGGTCGTGATGACTCTAAGTGGGGTGCCGCGTCCGTCGCAGATCAGGTGGTGTTTGCTGCCTGTCTTCCGCCGGTTGACCGGCGACGGACCGGTGTCGGCGCCCCCTTTTTTCGCGCGGATGTGGGAACCGTCCACACACGCACGTGACCAGTCGAGTTCACCGGCCGCATTCAGCTCGGCGAGCAGGACCCGATGCAACTGGTCGAAGACTCCTGCCTGCTGCCACCGGTCCAGCCGGCGCCAGTAGGTCTGTCTCGAGCCAAACCAGAGCTCCAGGGGCAGGAGTTGCCAGGCTATGTCGTTTAGAGGACGAACAGGATGCCCTGGAGGCAGAGCCGGTCCGACACCGGACGCGGCCCCGGAGACCGCTCCGGCCACGGCGGCAGCAACGACTCGACCAGTGCCCACAACTCATCGTCCACGATCCACGGTCGAGTACCCACACCCTCACGAACAGCCGGATCAGCACACCGGTAACGGCCTACCAGGACGATTTAGCAAGATCGTGTTACGAGCTCTTGCAACCTTTCCACTGGTACAAGAGTCTTGGGACTCTGGGACGTCCGCATTCCAAGTGGTCGCGTAGGAGGGGTGCCATGGATGCTGGAACTTCGGCTGTGCTTGCGGGCGGTATCGCTGGTGCCGTTTCGCTGGTCGGCACTTGGATTACGTATCAGCAGTCCAAGCGGCAGACGAGATCCGAGGCTCAACTTCAGCTCAGAGAAACCCGGAAGCGCACGTACAGCGACTTCTTGCTGGCGTGCCGGGAAGCTCTCAACGCGCTTGCCGAGTTGCGAGAGGAAGGGGCAGGGGAGGTCGATGGAGGGTTTATCGAGCATACGACTGGCCAACATCAACCCGTGTTGCAACGTGCCCTAGCAGCAGTGAGCTTGGAGGGCCCCGAGGCGGTCAGCGACGCTGCCAACAAGGCTGTGAAAGCCTTCAGTGAACTGCATCATGAAGCTGTTCTCTGGAACATGAGTGGGGGAGACACGCACGACGATGGTAGACCGGTTGGCTTCGGCGGCGACTACGCCCACGACATCAGGGTGGCGATGGACCGTTACCTGAAGGAAGCGCGAAAGTCTTTGGCTACGTCCGCAGACGGATAAGTTGAGACCGCGCGTCGGCAAAGCTGAAGCGCGGGCTGATGGCCTCAGGCTCCATAGGGGAACGGGTGCCGAGGTAGTGGTTTACCTTCTCGACGTGGTGTTCACGAAGGGCTCGCTTGGCTGACTGCTCATGGTGCGGATCGCTCGCTTAGGAACATGCCTCGATCCTTGTGAATGCCAGTTCGCGAAATGTATCTCGAATGTCGGCCAAGGGCTGCCGGTCGCGCGTGTAGTAGACCTTGTTAGTGAGGAAGACGGCCCAACGGCTGATGGCAGGGGAGATCCACATGCCGGTGCCGGTGAACCCGTAGTGGACCCATACATCGTCACCATCGCCCGTCTTGAGGGCAGGGTGCCAGCACAATCCGCGGGCGGGTTCGAGACTCTCGGTCTGAACGGTGAGCGACCGAGCGATCCAGCCGGCACCGAAGCTGACGGTGCAGCCGCTGCTCGCAGGGTCCAGCATGTGCCGCAGGAAGCCCGCTAGGTCCTCAACGACGGTGAAGGCCCCAGCGATGCCGCAGACTCCGCCCAACAGCCGGGCGGAGAAGTCGTGGGCGGTGCCCTTGAGATGGGTGTCGGTGTCTTGGTCCAGCTCGGTGGGGGCGCTGCGGGCGACGAGTTCTGCGGGGAGCGGGCCGAAGCGGGTGGTGTTCATGCCGAGGGGACGCCAGGTCCGTTCGGTGGCGAGTTGGTCCAGTGGCATGCCCGAGAGGTGTTCGGCGAGGAAGCCGAGGATCAGGGCAGCGCGGTCGGTGTACTCGACGGCCTCGCCCGGTGGCCGGTGCAGTGGTTCGCGCAGGACGCCTCTGCGGATGTTGGTGTGGTCCGTGCCGTACTGGTTCTTCAGCTGGGCGCGGAGGGGGACGCCGGCGGTGTGGGTCAGCAACTGCCGCGCTGTGACCCGCCCGAGCTCGTACTCTGCGACATCGGGCCAGTACGAGCCCAGCCGGGCGTCCAGGTCGAGGCGGCCGTCCTCCCACAGCGCCCCGATCGAGGACCAGACGGCGAGGATCTTGGTGAGGCTGGCGGCGTCGAAGACGGTGTCCAGGCGCATCCGGTGTTCTGGTTCGTCCGGGTCGAGGACGCCCGAGGCGCCGCTGGCGAGGATGCCGGTGGAGTCCCCCACGGCCCAGACCGCACCGGGGTAGACCTTGTTGCGGACGCCTTCGTCCAGCAGGGCTTGAATGCGGTCGATCATGGTCTCCCTTTTCGTTGCCGTGGGGTCTCCGTCGCCCAGGGTAGGGACGCCGCCGCAGCAGCCGATGGTTCGACGCGGCGTCCTAGCTGAGCACTTGGCGGCCGAGCGCGTGGAGAGCGGCTTGGGTTGAGGAGAGCGGGGACCGGCGGGCGTTGGCGAGACCTGCTGCCTGCAGTGCGGGCAGGACGCTGCTGGAGGTACGCATGCGCTGGAGGTCTCGGGCTACGGCTCCGGGGCGGCCGAAGTCGGTGGGTGCCGCGGAGGCGCCGAGTGCCTCGTTCAGTCCGGGCACGGGCTGGTAGAGGACGGGGAGTCCGCACGCCTGGGCTTCGAGGGCGACCAGGCCCATGGCCTCCAGGGTGGTGGACGGCATGACGAGGAGGTCGTGGTCCGCGAAGGTTTTCCACAGCTGTGGTCGGCGGAGCCAGCCGAGGTAGCGGGCTCGAATGCCGGCTCGCCGGAACAGGGGTGCCAGCGACTGGTATTCGCTCTGCGGCGCGGCGATGCTCAGCTCGATCCCCTGCGCGGGGGCGAGGCTTTTGATGAGGGCTTCGCCGCCCTTCTCGGGCGTGAGCCGACCGGCGTACAGCAGGCGCAGGTGGCTCGCCGGGGTGCTCGTCGTTCGTGCGGGCGGGCTGGTGATGAGGTGGTCGGGGATTCCCCAGGGGATGTGGACGATCTTCCGGCGGTCGATCTTCGGGGCCAGCTTGAGGAGGCGGTCGGTCATGGCGTGGGTGGGGACCACGATCGCGTCGGATGCCCGCGCGGTCTCGCGCAGGACACGGAGCTGGTCGCGGTGGCCTTCGGCGAAGAGCAGGTCGGTGCCGTGGACCAGGGCGATCCTCGCGTGGGCCGGCAGGGCCCGCATCAGTGCTGGGGTTGCTCTGAAGGCGGGGTGTTGCAGGTGCAGGATGTCGATCCTGGACGGGTCGATCGCCTGCCGGAGGGCCGTACGGAGTTCGGCCACGTATCTGCCGAAGGCGGGGCCGTCCAGACACTTTCCTCGTACGGACAGCAGCTCCAGGCCGGGTCGGCGGTGCGGAGTGGCGCCTTCGGGGGCGAGCATGAACGCTTGGGCCGGGATGCCGGGGCGGTTGCCGGTGTAGAGGTCCAGGAAGAGCTCCACGCTTCCGCCGGGGCTGCCGGCGGGCAGGTCGAGGGCTGTGGCGACCATGGGATTCACGACTGGCCTCCCTGCATCTCTTCGTAGAGACGGGAGGTCTCGATCCCCGCGCTGGAGCGGTACTTGAGGCCGAGCTGCTGGTAGCTCGCCGCCGTGCCGAAGGTCTGGTGGAAGGTGACTTTCCCGAAGACCATGAGCGGATAGATCCGTACGAGACGGGCCGCGCGGATCTCCAGGGTCCACCGGATGGCGTGACCCTGGTGCCCGAGCGGGGCGGAGACGTGGACCCATATCCCGCGCGCGCCGATGCTCCGGCTGCCGTTGAGGAACTGCGCGTACGTCTCCGATCCGGTCCTCTCGTGGGTGACGCCGAGGTACAGGACGCCGGGGACGAGGACGTAGCCCTCCGGAGGGATGGCGATCTCGCGGCTGGGGGTGCGGGAGGCCGCGTCGAGGTCGCCGTCGCAGATGCGCAGGGTGTCGCCGAGCCGCCAGTCGTAGGCGTTCGGCGAGAGGTGCGCGGGATCGTAGGGCTCGATGGTGAGGGCGCCGTCGGCCCGTGCGGCGGCGATGGCCGGGCCGGTGAGGATCACGACTCCGCCGATCCGGCCGGCGGGAGGTCGCGCCAGTACGCGGAGGGCTGTGGGCCCGTGGCCGCCTGGTACTTGCCGCTGTAGAGGTCGACGGGACTCCGCCCAGGTCGTCCGTCCCGCGTACGCCGAGAGCCTGCGGAAGCTGCGTGCGATGGGCATCCTGATCGGTTCCTACGAACCCCACCGGCCCAAGGCGGGTGGCGGGGCGGACCGTTTTCGCTGGGACGAAGCACTCGACCTGCTCGGCCCTGCGGTGGCCGCGCGGACGTGATCCGCGTCATCAGAACAGCAAAGAAGCCCCGGACCGTTGGTCTGGGGCTTTCTGGTGGAGCGGGTGACGAGAATCGAACTCGCGCTCTGAGCTTGGGAAGCTCATGTTCTACCATTAAACTACACCCGCGAGCAGCGCCGATGATCGGCTGTGCATGCTCGCACACTGTACCTCATGGCAGGGCCCCGGCGAATCCGTCGCGGGCCCTTTCGGCGTTTCGGGGGGCTTGTCGTGGTGTGGGGTGGGGGGAGCGAGGGGGTGGGGTTGACGGGTGTGCGGTGGGCGGGAGTTGGGGGCGTAGGTTGGAGCGGAGCGGCGTGTGGAGCGGGTCCTGTTCATCCCCTAATGTGTGGCTTTCTCGTTCGAGGCCGGTTGGTTGGGGAAGGGACTTGATGGAGTCGTTGAAGGCAGTGGCAGCAGTGGGGTCGGGGGAATTGGCGGAGCGCACCGTCGTCCGTTGCGCGGAGGGGCATGTGTTCGCCACCTCGACGTTTCCGATGCAGCAGCTCGGGTCGGACCGGATCGGGCCCGGGCGGCTGATCCGGTGCCCCCGGTGCGCGCGGCTGCGCAGCTCGGTCCCGGTGATGCCGGGCCGGCGGTAGCCGGGCCCGGCAGCAGGAAAGGGTAGCCGGTAGTCCGGAGCCGTAGTTCGGAGCCGTAGTCCTGAGGGATTCCGGGGACGGTGCGGCGTTCCGGTGAAAAGAGACCGGTGAAAAGAGACCGGTGAACAGAGACCGGTGAACAGAGCCGGTGAAAGGGTCGGCGGCAGGTCGGCGGAAGGGCCGACGGAGGCCGTCATCGGTGGTGGGGCAGGCGCGCGGGTGCGGTCCGGTTGGGGCGGGCTCGCGCGTTCTGCGTATCCTCGGATCGTGCTTCTCTCTGACAAAGACCTCCGGAACGAGATCGACAGCGGTCGGGTCCGTATCGACCCGTTCGATCCGTCGATGGTTCAGCCTTCGAGCATCGATGTGCGGCTGGACCGCTACTTCCGGGTGTTCGAGAACCACCGCTACCCCCACATCGACCCCGCCGTCGAGCAGCCCGACCTGACCCGGACGGTCGAGCCGGAGGGGGACGAGCCGTTCATCCTGCACCCCGGTGAGTTCGTTCTCGCGTCGACGTACGAGGTCATCACGCTGCCGGACGACCTGGCCTCGCGGCTGGAGGGCAAGAGCTCGCTCGGGCGGCTCGGGCTGGTGACGCACTCCACCGCCGGGTTCATCGACCCCGGGTTCTCGGGGCACGTGACGCTGGAGCTGTCGAATCTGGCGACGCTGCCGATAAAGCTGTGGCCGGGGATGAAGATCGGGCAGCTGTGCATGTTCCGGCTGACCTCGCCGTCGGAGTTCCCCTACGGTTCGGAGCGGTACGGCTCCCGCTACCAGGGGCAGCGCGGTCCGACGGCCTCGCGTTCGTACCTGAACTTCCACCGCACCCAGGTCTGACACGAAGGACGCCGAGATGACGGGCATGGCAGCCGCGGAGGACCGGGAGAACCTGACCTACGAGGGGTTCGGGGGCGCCGTGCGCGAGCTCGCCCAGGCGGTCGCCGACGACGGGTACGAGCCCGACGTGGTGCTGAGCATCGCGCGGGGCGGTGTGTTCGTGGCCGGTGGTCTGGCGTACGCGCTGGACTGCAAGAACATCCACCTGGTGAACGTGGAGTTCTACACCGGCGTGGGCACCACCCTGGAGATGCCGGTCATGCTGGCGCCGGTCCCGAACGTCGTGGACTTCACGCGCAAGAAGGTCCTGATCGCCGACGACGTCGCCGACACCGGCAAGACGCTGAAGCTGGTCCGCGACTTCTGCCTGGACCACGTCGCCGAGGTGCGCAGCGCGGTGATCTACGAGAAGCCGCAGTCGCTCGTGAAGTGCGAGTACGTGTGGAAGAAGACCGACCGCTGGATCAACTTCCCGTGGAGCGTCGAGAAGCCTGTGGTGCGGCGTACGGGGCAGGTTCTCGACTCCTGACCCCCGGCTTCCCGGAGATGTGACGAAGGGCCCCGACCGCTGGTACCCAAGGGGAGCGGTCGGGGCCCTTCGTCGTACGCGTGACGCGGCTCAGATCGTGCCGAGCTTGAGGATGGAGAGCAGGCCGATCAGCTGGATCGCCGAGGCGCCCAGGGCCTTGGGCCACGGCAGGTCGTGGGACTTGCTCACCATCGAGGTGAAGAGCGCTCCGGCGGCCAGCAGGGTGATCCAGCCGACGATCTGGACGAACGAGTTCTCGCCGCCCAGGAAGAGGGCGAAGAGCAGCCGGGGCGCGTCCGTGATCGACATGATCAGCATGGAGAGGCCCACGGTGGGCTGCCAGGCTCCGTCGCCGCCGAGCTGGCGGGCCAGGGTGTGGGTCACCGCGCCGAGGACCAGGCCGCCGACGACGAAGCCGAGCCCGGTGAAGAGGACGTACGGGACTGCCGTGGAGATGGTGGCGTTGATGGCCTCTTCGCGGGCCTGGTCGAAGCCGAACAGTGCCAGCAGTCCGTAGACGAAGGTGACGATCAGGGCGGGGCCCCAGACGGGGTAGTCCCGCATCTGCCAGAACGTCGCGCCCGGGCGCAGCACGATCCCCGACAGCAGGTCCTTCCAGGCCAGGCGCGGTCCGGCCGGCTGGGCCGGGGCGGTGCCCGCCTGGTAGGTGCCGCCGGCGGTGTACGGGTCGTCGCCGATGCTGAACGCCTGCGTGTGCCCCGGGTTGTTCGCGTACGGGTCGTGGCGCGGCGCCTCCTGGTACGGGTCGCCGAAGTACTCCGGCTCGCCGTGCCCGCCCGGCTGCTGCCCGCCGTGCTGCTGCTGTCCGCCCGGCCGCTGTCCGCCCGGCTGTTGCGGGCCGCGGGCCTCGTAGCCGCGGGGCGCGCTGGTGTAGCCGCCGCCGTTGCCGTACGGGTCCGCGCGGGGCGTGCCGTACTGCGGCGGGGCGGGGGTGCCGCCTGCCTGCGGCCACTGCTGGGCGCCGTACGGGGGTTGTGGTGCCTGCCCTCCGTACGACTGCCGCTGCTGCGGTTGCCGCGCTTGCTGCGGTTGTTGCGGGGTGCGGTTGTCCCGGCCGCGTCCGATCCTGAATCCAGCCACGTGATCGAACGTACCTGGTCCCCGGGGCGCCCGGTGCGGGAGCGGGGGGACCGGGACGGCTTTGCGGCTGAGCTGTGACATCCCGTACGGGTATACGGGCCGTCCCCGTACGGGTGAATTCCGGGTGCTGGTGCGTGAGGTGCCTGAGATGCGTCAGGTACGCGAGAAGCGGCCGGTCCTGCCCCCGAGGCAGGTCCGACCGCTTCTCGCTGTGCGGGTGGTGGTGCGTTACGCGGCCGGTTCCGGCTCGGGCTCCGGCTGGGGCTCGGGCTCCGGCTCGACCGGCTTCTTCACGGACTCCAGCAGGAGCTGCGAGACGTCCACGACCTGGATCGACTCCTTGGCCTTGCCGTCGTTCTTCTTGCCGTTGACCGAGTCGGTCAGCATGACGAGGCAGAACGGGCAGGCGGTGGAGACGATGTCCGGGTTGAGGGAGAGGGCCTCGTCGACACGCTCGTTGTTGATGCGCTTGCCGATCCGCTCCTCCATCCACATCCGCGCGCCGCCGGCGCCGCAGCAGAAGCCGCGCTCCTTGTGGCGGTGCATCTCCTCGTTCCGCAGGCCCGGAACGCTTCGGATGATCTCGCGCGGCGGTGTGTAGACCTTGTTGTGACGGCCCAGGTAGCAGGGGTCGTGGTACGTGATCAGACCCTCGACCGGGGTCACCGGGACGAGCTTGCCCTCGTCCACCAGGTGCTGGAGCAGCTGGGTGTGGTGGATGACCTCGTACTCGCCGCCGAGCTGCGGGTACTCGTTGGCGATGGTGTTGAAGCAGTGCGGGCAGGTGGCGACGATCTTCTTCGTCGCCTTCGCCTTCTTGGTCGAGTCGTCGTCGTCATCCTCGCCGAACGCCATGTTCAGCATCGCGACGTTCTCCTGACCGAGCTGCTGGAACAGCGGCTCGTTGCCCAGGCGGCGGGCGGAGTCACCGGTGCACTTCTCGTCGCCGCCCATGATCGCGAACTTCACGCCCGCGATGTGGAGCAGCTCGGCGAAGGCCTTGGTGGTCTTCTTCGCCCGGTCCTCCAGGGCGCCGGCGCAGCCGACCCAGTAGAGGTAGTCGACCTCGGTGAGGTCCTCGACGTCCTTGCCGACGATCGGGACCTCGAAGTCGACCTCCTTGGTCCACTCGACGCGCTGCTTCTTGGCGAGCCCCCAGGGGTTGCCCTTCTTCTCCAGGTTCTTGAGCATCGTGCCCGCCTCGGACGGGAACGCGGACTCGATCATCACCTGGTAGCGGCGCATGTCGACGATGTGGTCGATGTGCTCGATGTCGACGGGGCACTGCTCGACGCAGGCACCGCAGGTGGTGCAGGACCAGAGGACGTCCGGGTCGATGACACCGTTCTCTTCGGCGGTGCCGATCAGCGGGCGCTCGGCCTCGGCGAGAGCCGCGGCCGGGACGTCCTTGAGCTGCTCCTCGGTCGCCTTCTCGTTGCCCTCGGCGTCCTTGCCGCCACCGGCCAGCAGGTACGGCGCCTTGGCGTGCGCGTGGTCGCGCAGGGACATGATCAGCAGCTTCGGGGAGAGCGGCTTGCCGGTGTTCCAGGCGGGGCACTGCGACTGGCAGCGACCGCACTCGGTGCAGGTGGAGAAGTCGAGGATGCCCTTCCAGGAGAACTGCTCGACCTGGGAGACGCCGAAGACGTCGTCCTCGCCCGGGTCCTCGAAGTCGATCTCCTTGCCGCCGCTGGTCATCGGCTTGAGCTCGCCGAGCGCGACGGCTCCGTCCGCGTTCCGCTTGAACCAGATGTTCGGGAAGGCGAGGAAGCGGTGCCAGGCGACACCCATGTTGGTGTTCAGGCCGACGGTGATCGCCCAGCCCATGGTGACGCCGAGCTTGATCATCGCGGTGAGGTAGACGAGGTTCTGCAGCGTGCCCAGGCTCAGGCCCTTGAACGCGGCGACCAGCGGATACGAGGCGAAGTACGCGGCCTCGTAACCGTCCACGTGGTGCAGCGCGCCTTCGAGTCCGCGCAGGGTCATGATCGCGAGGCCGATGACGAGGATGACCGCCTCGACGAAGTACGCCTGGCCCATCTTGGAGCCCGCGAAGCGGGACTTGCGGCCCGGACGGGTCGGCAGGTTCAGCTGGCGGATCGCGATGAGGACGAGGATGCCCACCGTCGTCGCGAGGGCGATGAACTCCGTGTACGCCTCGTACGGCAGCCAGCCGCCGAGGACCGGGAGCACCCAGTCGGCCTTGAACAGCTGTCCGTAGGCCGTGACGATGGTCAGGCCCAGGGTCAGGAAGCCGACGGCGACGAACCAGTGCGCGACGCCGACGATGCCCCACCGGTTCATCCGGGTGTGGCCGACGAACTCCTTGGCCAGGGTGATCGTGCGGTTCTTGGGGTCGTCGGTGCGGCTGCCCGCGGGGACCGGCTGTCCGAGGCGGACGAACCGGTAGATCTGCGCGACGGCTCGGGAAATGAGCGCAACGCCGACCACGGTCAGCACCAGCGACACGATGATCGCGGCGAGTTGCATGTAAGGGCTCCTCGGGCCTGCGAGGGTGGGATTTTGACACTACTAAGCAGTAACTTAATCAGTCTGTGCTGACCCTATCCACTTATTCCAGTGGGCTGTAGCCGGGCAGCCGGTGATCTGTGTCGCTCAGGCCGCCCTTGGCCCGCCGGGTCATTCCACGGAGGGTCGCGCGCACAGGAGTGTGCACGGATTCCGCCAGGATTGCCAGATCGAGCCCGATTCGCTGGATTTGGGTACGGCTCCGGGTCAGGGTCTGGGCGTAGTGCAGGTCGAGCAGGGCCGCCTCGTCCCAGGGCATCCCCGAGCGGGCGCGCACCTGCGCGAGCCCGGTCAGTCCGGGGCGCAGCTCCAGCCGCCAGCGGCGCGGCCCGCCGTCCAGGAGCCGGGGGTCGTCCGGCGGGAGCGGTGCCGGCCCGACCAGCGACAACTCCCCGCGGACGACGTGCACCAGCCGGGAGAGCACGTCGAGCCGGAATCGCCGGGTACGCAGCGACCGCAGGACGAAGGTGCGCCCGCCGAGGCCGGCCCGGGTGCTCCGGTCGACCACCGCGCCGGAGCCGTGCCGTACGGCGAGGGCGAGCGCGGCGGCCAGCAGGACGGGAGCCGCCAGCAGCAGCAGAGCCGAGCCGAGGGTCACGTCCAGCAGCCGTTTGGCCCCGCCGTCGAGGGGCAGGGGCGGTGCCGGTGGGCGTACGGGGAGCCGGGCCGGTGCCGGTGGGCGTACGGGTTGCCGTGCCGGTGTCCGTACCTCCCCGGGCGGCGGGACGGGCCTGGCGCCCGGCGTGGGGGCCGGAGGCCGGACCCCGCGCGGTGCGGGGTCCAGGGGTCGGACCGGCCGGGCCGCCTGGAGTGACTGCCACCATGCGCCGCCGCTCTGTCTGTAGCGCCGCTGCCTCGCGTTCCGCATCGCGCCCGCCCGGGTTTCGGAGTTCGGTGGAGTCCGGGACCGGTGCGTTTTGACCGGCTCT
The DNA here is from genome assembly GCF_053592415.1 of Streptomyces sp. NPDC002690. Lineage (NCBI taxonomy): Bacteria > Bacillati > Actinomycetota > Actinomycetes > Kitasatosporales > Streptomycetaceae > Streptomyces > Streptomyces sp. NPDC002690. Next base: position 29,428 of record NZ_JBSFVR010000026.1, read on the forward strand.
CGGCATTTTGTGACAGAACAATCCCACGGTGCGATGGTGGGACGGGGGGAGCGGCGCGCGCCGCTCCCCGCGTGTCTCGCCGGTGGTGCGCCAGGTGCCGTGCCGGAGCGTCCCGGGGCCCGCCCGAAGGCAGGGGCCGCGCGGCGGGTGGGGTGCGTGGGGTGGCCGCCCGGTGGTCGAGAGGCCCGTGCACTGCGCTGAGCTGCACATTCATCGCCTGGCGCCAAGGATCGGCACTTAAGTTGAGTCGGCTTGACTCAGGTCCGTTGACTCTTCGCCGGGTGTCATGCATCCTTGAGTCAGATCCGCTCAAGTAGTTCTTCAGGAGGAATCGAAATGGCACGTGCGGTCGGCATCGACCTGGGCACGACTAACTCCGTCGTCAGCGTTCTCGAAGGCGGCGAGCCCACCGTCATCACCAACGCCGAAGGCGCCAGGACCACGCCGTCCGTCGTCGCCTTCGCGAAGAACGGCGAGGTGCTCGTCGGCGAGGTGGCCAAGCGTCAGGCCGTCACCAACGTCGACAGGACCATCCGCTCCGTCAAGCGCCACATGGGCACTGACTGGAAGATCGACCTCGACGGCAAGAGCTTCAACCCGCAGCAGATGAGCGCCTTCATCCTGCAGAAGCTGAAGCGCGACGCCGAGGCCTACCTGGGCGAGAAGGTGACCGACGCGGTCATCACCGTCCCGGCGTACTTCAACGACTCCGAGCGTCAGGCGACGAAGGAGGCCGGTGAGATCGCGGGCCTCAACGTCCTGCGCATCGTCAACGAGCCGACCGCCGCCGCGCTGGCGTACGGCCTCGACAAGGACGACCAGACGATCCTCGTCTTCGACCTCGGTGGCGGCACCTTCGACGTGTCGCTCCTGGAGATCGGCGACGGTGTCGTCGAGGTGAAGGCCACCAACGGTGACAACCACCTCGGTGGTGACGACTGGGACCAGCGCGTCGTCGACCACCTGGTGAAGCAGTTCGCCAACGGCCACGGCGTGGACCTGTCCAAGGACAAGATGGCTCTCCAGCGTCTCCGCGAGGCCGCGGAGAAGGCGAAGATCGAGCTCTCGTCCTCGACCGAGACCACGATCAACCTGCCCTACATCACGGCGTCCGCCGAGGGCCCGCTGCACCTGGACGAGAAGCTCACGCGCGCCCAGTTCCAGCAGCTGACCTCCGACCTGCTGGACCGGTGCAAGAGCCCGTTCCACAACGTCATCAAGGACGCGGGCATCGCGCTCTCCGAGATCGACCACGTCGTTCTCGTCGGTGGCTCGACCCGTATGCCGGCCGTCGCCGAGCTCGTCAAGGAGCTGACCGGTGGCCAGGACGCCAACAAGGGCGTGAACCCGGACGAGGTCGTCGCCATCGGCGCCTCGCTCCAGGCCGGTGTCCTCAAGGGTGAGGTCAAGGACGTCCTGCTCCTCGACGTCACCCCGCTGTCCCTCGGTATCGAGACCAAGGGCGGCATCATGACCAAGCTCATCGAGCGGAACACGACGATCCCGACCAAGCGGTCCGAGATCTTCACCACCGCCGAGGACAACCAGCCCTCCGTGCAGATCCAGGTCTACCAGGGCGAGCGCGAGATCGCGGCGTACAACAAGAAGCTCGGGATGTTCGAGCTGACGGGCCTGCCGCCGGCCCCGCGCGGCGTGCCGCAGATCGAGGTCACCTTCGACATCGACGCCAACGGCATCATGCACGTCGGAGCCAAGGACCTCGGCACCGGCAAGGAGCAGAAGATGACCGTCACCGGTGGCTCCTCGCTGCCGAAGGACGAGGTCAACCGGATGCGCGAAGAGGCCGAGCAGTACGCCGACGAGGACCACCGTCGTCGTGAGGCCGCCGAGACGCGCAACCAGGGCGAGCAGCTCGTCTACCAGACGGAGAAGTTCCTCAAGGACAACGAGGACAAGGTCCCCGGCGACGTCAAGACGGAGGTGGAGACCGCGCTCGGCGAGCTGAAGGAGAAGCTCAAGGGCGAGGACACCGCCGAGATCCGCACGGCCACCGAGAAGGTCGCCGCCGTCTCCCAGAAGCTGGGCCAGGCGATGTACGCCAACGCCCAGGCCGATGGTGCGGCCGCCGGTGAGCCCGGCGCCGAGCAGGCCCGTCCGGCCGACGACGACGTCGTCGACGCCGAGATCGTGGACGACGAGAAGGACAGCAAGGGCGGTGCGGTGTGACGGAGGAGACCCCGGACTTCGAAGAGAAGCCCGACGTCCCTTCCGGCGCCACCTCCGACGACGCCGAGCCGAAGGCCGCCTCCGAGGAGGCGGCCCCGGCCGGGGACGCTGACCAGACCGCAGGCCTGACCGCGCAGCTGGACCAGGTACGCACGGCGCTCTCCGAGCGCACCGCGGACCTCCAGCGGCTGCAGGCCGAGTACCAGAACTACCGTCGCCGCGTCGAGCGGGACCGGGTCACGGTCAAGGAGATCGCCTCGGCGAACCTCCTGACCGAGCTCCTCCCCGTCCTCGACGACGTCGGCCGGGCCCGCGAGCACGGCGAGCTCGTCGGCGGCTTCAAGTCGGTGGCCGACTCCCTGGAGTCGATCGTCACCAAGCTGGGTCTCCAGCAGTTCGGCGAGGAGGGCGAGCCCTTCGACCCGACGATCCACGAAGCCCTGATGCACAGCTACGCGCCGGACGTCACGGAGACGACCTGCGTGGCGATCCTGCAGCCGGGGTACCGCTTCGGCGAGCGCACCATCCGCCCCGCGCGGGTCGCCGTCGCGGAGCCGCAGCCGGGCGCCACGCCCGCGGCGGGCAAGGAAGAGAAGGCAGACGACGAGGAGAGCGGTGGCACTGAGGAGGTCTGACATCACGTCGGACCACTCGGTCGCACACCGACCGGCCGGGCGGCCGGCCCCAGGGCCGGCCGCCAGGGCCTTTCGCGGGGACCGGTGCGGACCGGGGAGCGACAGCGCTCCCCGTGAGCCGGACATGTCCAGGGTGAGAGGCCCACGGCCGATCGTCCGGAAGGAGGGACGTCGATGAGCACGAAGGACTTCGTCGAGAAGGACTACTACAAGGTCCTCGGCGTCCCGAAGGACGCCACCGACGCCGAGATCAAGAAGGCGTACCGGAAGCTCGCCCGCGAGTTCCACCCGGACGCCAACAAGGGTGACGCCAAGGCCGAGGAGCGCTTCAAGGAGATCTCCGAGGCGAATGACGTCCTCGGGGACGCCAAGCGGCGCAAGGAGTACGACGAGGCGCGCGCCCTCTTCGGCAACGGCGGGTTCCGGCCCGGTCCCGGTGCCGGAGGCGGTTTCCCCGGAGGCTTCGACCTCGGGGACCTCTTCGGAGGTGCCCAGGGCGGCCCCGCCGGCCAGGGCGGCGGCGGATTCGGCGGCGGGGGCGGCCTCGGCGACGTGTTCGGCGGGCTGTTCAACCGCGGCGGCGGCGCCGGTACGCGCGTGCAGCCGCGCCGGGGCCAGGACATCGAGACCGAGGTGACGCTCAGCTTCACCGAGGCCGTCGACGGGGCCACGGTCCCGCTGCGGATGTCCAGCCAGGCACCCTGCAAGGCGTGCTCCGGCACCGGCGACAAGAACGGCACCCCCCGGGTCTGCCCGACCTGCGTCGGTACGGGACAGGTCTCGCGCGGCAGCGGTGGCGGGTTCTCGCTCACCGACCCGTGCGTGGACTGCAAGGGCCGCGGCCTGATCGCCGAGAACCCCTGTGAGGTCTGCAAGGGCAGCGGACGCGCCAAGTCCGCCCGCACCATGCAGGTCCGCATCCCGGCGGGCGTCTTGGACGGGCAGCGCATCCGGCTGCGCGGCAAGGGCGGCCAGGGCGAGCGCGGCGGTCCGGCCGGCGACCTCTACGTCGCCGTCCACGTGGACGCGCACCCGGTCTACGGCCGCAAGGGCGACAACCTCACCGTCACCGTGCCCGTCACCTTCCCGGAGGCGGCACTCGGCGGCGAGGTGAAGGTCCCCACCCTCGGTGGCCCTCCGGTCACCCTCAAGATCCCCGCGGGTACCCCGAACGGGCGTACGATGCGCGCCCGTGGCAAGGGCGCCGTGCGTAAGGACGGCACCCGGGGCGACCTCCTCGTCACCGTGGAGGTCGCGGTGCCCACGGAGCTGGGCGACGAAGCCAGAGAAGCGCTGGAGGCCTACCGCAAGGCGACCGCGGTCCAGGACCCGCGGGCCGACCTGTTCCAGGCCGCGAAGGGAGCTTGAGATGGACGGCCGCCGACGTAACCCGTACGAACTGACCGACGAGACCCCGGTGTACGTGATTTCGATCGCGGCCCAGCTCTCGGGCCTGCACCCGCAGACACTCCGTCAGTACGACCGCCTCGGTCTGGTCTCCCCGGACCGCACGGCCGGCCGTGGACGGCGTTACTCGGCCCGTGACATCGAACTGCTCCGCAACGTGCAGCAGTTGTCCCAGGACGAGGGCATCAACCTGGCCGGCATCAAGCGCATCATCGAGCTGGAGAACCAGGTCGCCGCGCTCCAGCAGCGCGTCGCCGAGCTGTCCGCCACGGTGGACGGGGCGGCGGTCGCCATGCGGCAGGCCGAGGCCCAGGTGCACGCCTCGTACCGGCGCGACCTCGTGCCGTACCAGGACGTGCAGCAGACCAGCGCGCTGGTCGTCTGGCGGCCGAAGCGGCCGAAGGACTGACGGCGGACCGACGTGTGCCGCCCGTCCGGTCCGTGGGGCCCGTCACCCGGTGATACCGGTGGCGGGCCCTTTCCGTGCGTGGGTGATCGCGGTCCGCGGCCCCTGTCCGCGGCGCGTCGGGTGTCAGTCCTCGCTGAGGATGCCCGACTGGGCTATCAGGAAGCCGAGTTGGGCTCGGCTGCTGCTGCCCAGGGTGGTGGCGAGTTTCGCGATGTGCGCCCGGCAGGTCCGTACGTTCATCCCCAGCCGGCGGGCGATCGAGTCGTCCACGTGCCCCTCGACGAGGAGTTGGGCGATGGAACGCTGGACGGCGCTGATGCCGTCCGGCGTGGGCTCGTACCGGATCTCCTCCAGCAACGGTGTGGCCCGGGTCCAGAACTGCTCGAAGACCGAAGCAAGGTAGGCGACCAGCCCTGGGTGGCGTAGTTCCAGGGCGACTTGGCGGTCGTCCTGGGCCGGGATGAAGGCGACGGTGCGGTCGAAGACGATGAGGCGCTCGATGAGTTCCTCGGACGTCCTGATCTCCACCTTCGCGTCGGCGATGCGCTCCGCGTAGGCCAGGGTGCTGGGGCTGTAGCGAACCGTGTGCTGGTACAGCGTCCGCATGCGGATGCCGCGGTGGACGACGGAGAGGCCGCGCTCCAGGGCCTTTCCGAGCCGGTCCTCGTTCCGTCCGCCGCCGGGCTGGATGGTGAGGACCTCGGTGCGGCATTCTGCGGTGGCGATGTCCAGGGCGCCGTTGATCCGGGTCACGCCTTCCAGCACGGTGATGGCGTGGGTGGCCGGCGGTCCCTGCGCGCTGATGTCCATGAAGGGCTCGAAGGACTGGGCGAGCCGCACCGAGTGGCGTCTGCGTTCCTGTATCTCGCGCTCCAGGGGATTCACGTGCTGCGCGAGTGCGGTGGAGGGCGGTACGGGGCGCAGCCAGTCCGGGTCGTCGGGGTCGGCGTGCAGCAGGGCGAACTCCATCAGGCACGGGGCCGGTTCGACCTCGTCGCGCGCGATCCGTCCGGAGCGCAGTGCGCCCGAGTAGAGACGTTTGCCGTCCTCGCACAGTTCGGTGATCCCGTGAGGATGTGTCGTTTTCGTGTCTCTTGTGATCATTTCTCCACCCCCCAGGTTCCTGAACATGCAAGAACATGATGCATCGAGTCTGTGGTGTTCACAGGGTCGTGTGAGACATCGTCTTAGGAGCGGGGGAGATGAATCCACAAGTGAGGACGAAGCCGACTATGGATAAGCGAATGCTTCGCTCGGTGCTTGCCGCCTCGTTCGTCGCGGCCCTGGGTTTCGGGCTGGTGGGCGCGGGCGACATCGGCTGGGACAGTGAGGCGGCTGCTGTCCCGGGGGACATTGGCTGGAACAGCGCAGCTTCGGCGACGCCCGGCGACATCGGCTGGGATTCGCTGAACAAGGTTCAGGGTGACATCGGCTGGGACGCGGTCCGGGCGGACATCGGCTGGAACTCGTTCAACAAGGTCCAGGGTGACATCGGTTGGGACGCGGTCCAGGCGGACATCGGCTGGGACTCGCTGAACAAGACTCAGGGTGACATCGGTTGGACCGTGCAGGCGGCGGCGCCCGGTGACATCGGCTGGGACTCGCTGAACAAGGTCCAGGGCGACATCGGCTGGGATTCGCTGAACAAGGTTCAGGGTGACATCGGCTGGGACGCGCTCCCGGCTTCCGCAGACGCATGACCACCCCGCCGGACGACCGGATCTTCCGGCGCGAGATGGCCTCGGCCTATCGCTCGGGGTGGCACTTCGTCGACCTGCTCACCGCTCTGCCGGGCCCGGGTGACTCGTTGATGGTCACCTTGCTCGGAGAGCCTGTAGTCGTCGTGATGGAGGAGGGCGAAGAGATTCGCGCCTACCGCTGTCTGCGCAGGCCACGTGGCGCCCCACAGCCCGTGCGCTGCGCGGTGAGGTACGGCATGATCTTCGTCAATCTGGACCAGCGCGACCATGAACTGTTCGACCTCGAGACCATCTCCGCCACCCCCCGAAGCGCCTGAGCGATCCCCCGAACCACCACATCGCTCAAGCGCGTCCCCCACACAGCGGCGCCACCGTGACCTGACACGGTGGCGCCGCTGTGCTTGTGGCGGGCGCGTTCCTGGCCGGCCCGGCGCCGGCCCGGCCGCGATGGGGGCGCTCTCGTCGCCGTCAGACCCGGCCGAGGGCCCGGTCCAGGGCGATCTCGATGACGACACGCGTCGGATTGACCCTCGGCTCGCGGCCGTAACGCTCGGTGTGACGGCGTTCGGCGTCCTCGACGACCTCCCGCTCCGTGCGGATCGTCGCGCGACCCTCCAGGGTCGCCCAGCGGGCGCGGTGCATCTGGCAGACCGCGACCCGCGCCCCCTCGGGGCCCGCAGCCCGGACGTGGGCCACCTTCCTGCTGCCGCCGTCGGTGATGATGCGGGCCAGCCCCGCCTCCGGGTCGTACGTCACGCAGACGGGTACGACGTGCGGGGTGCCGTCCGGGCGGAGAGTGGTCAGGGTGCAGAGGTGGTACTCGCGCCAGAAGGCGAGGTACTCGGGGCTGGGGTCGCGCACGTCGAGGGCCATGGGGTGAAGCGTAGGAGCTGCCCCCGCGCGCCTCCGCGTGCCCCGGCGAGTGCCTTCACGGGGCCCGGTACTCTCGAATCCTTGCCTTGAGTGGAATAGACTCAACTTTGTGCACGTTGGTCGAATCATGGGCCAGGTGACGTGCCTGGGCAGGACGCGATCGTCGAGGAGGAGACAGCGCACGTGGACGCCGAGCTGACGAACAAGAGCAGGGACGCCCTCACCGCGGCCACCAGCAGGGCCGTGAAGGACGGACACCCCGATCTCACCCCCGCACACCTGCTGCTCGCGCTGCTCGCGGGTGAAGACAACGAGAACATCACCGATCTGCTGGCCGCCGTGGAGGCGGACCAGGCGGCCGTGCGCAGGGAGACCGAGCGGCTGCTCGGCGCGCTGCCCAGCGTCACCGGTTCCACCGTCGCGCCGCCGCAGCCCGACCGTGAGCTGCTCGCCGTCGTCAGCGACGCCGCGCGGCGGGCCAAGGACCTCGGTGACGAGTACGTCTCGACCGAGCACCTGCTGATCGCGGTCGCCGAGAAGGGCGGCCGGACCGGTGAGATCCTCGGTGCCCAGGGGGCCAGTGCGAAGAAGCTGCTGGACGCGTTCGAGAAGAGCAGGGGAGGGCGACGGGTGACCACACCCGACCCGGAGGGTCAGTACAAGGCCCTGGAGAAGTTCGGTACGGACTTCACGGCGGCGGCCCGCGAGGGCAAGCTCGACCCGGTCATCGGCCGGGATCAGGAGATCCGCCGCGTCGTACAGGTGCTGTCGCGCCGTACGAAGAACAACCCGGTCCTCATCGGTGAGCCGGGCGTCGGCAAGACCGCCGTCGTCGAAGGGCTCGCCCAGCGCATCGTCAAGGGCGACGTGCCCGAGTCGCTGCGCGACAAGCGGCTCGTCTCCCTGGACCTCGGGGCGATGGTCGCGGGCGCCAAGTACCGGGGCGAGTTCGAGGAGCGGCTGAAGACCGTCCTCTCCGAGATCAAGGAGAGCGACGGCAAGGTCATCACCTTCATCGACGAGCTGCACACCGTCGTCGGCGCCGGAGCCGGCGGGGACTCCGCCATGGACGCGGGCAACATGCTCAAGCCCATGCTGGCCCGCGGTGAGCTGCGGATGGTCGGCGCGACCACGCTCGACGAGTACCGCGAGCGGATCGAGAAGGACCCCGCCCTGGAGCGCCGCTTCCAGCAGGTCCTGGTCGCCGAACCCAGCGTCGAGGACACCATCGCGATCCTGCGCGGGCTCAAGGGGCGTTACGAGGCGCACCACAAGGTCTCCATCGCGGACGCCGCGCTGGTGGCCGCCGCGACCCTGTCCGACCGCTACATCACCTCCCGCTTCCTCCCGGACAAGGCGATCGACCTCGTGGACGAGGCCGCCTCCCGGCTGCGCATGGAGATCGACTCCTCGCCCGTCGAGATCGACGAGCTGCAACGCGCCGTGGACCGCCTCCACATGGAGGAACTCGCGCTCAAGAACGAGACCGACCCCGCCTCCCGGCAGCGGCTGGAGAAGCTCCGCCGCGACCTCGCGGACAGGGAGGAGGAGCTGCGCGGTCTCAACGCCCGCTGGGAGAAGGAGAAGCAGGGCCTCAACCGGGTCGGCGAGCTGAAGGAACGCCTCGACGACCTGCGCGGCCAGGCCGAACGCGCCCAGCGTGACGGCGACTTCGACACCGCGTCCAAGCTGCTCTACGGAGAGATCCCCGGCCTGGAACGCGAGTTGGAGGCCGCTACCGAGGCTGAGCAGGTGGCGGCCGAGACGCCCAAGGAGACCCTCGTCAAGGACGAGGTCGGCTCCGACGACATCGCCGACGTGGTCGGCGCCTGGACGGGCATCCCGGCCGGCCGCCTGCTGGAGGGCGAGACCCAGAAGCTGCTGCGGATGGAGGACGAACTCGGCAAGCGCCTGATCGGCCAGGGCGAGGCGGTCCGCGCGGTGTCCGACGCGGTACGCCGCACCCGGGCCGGGATCGCCGACCCGGACCGGCCCACCGGCTCGTTCCTCTTCCTCGGCCCCACCGGCGTCGGCAAGACCGAACTCGCCAAGGCGCTCGCGGACTTCCTCTTCGACGACGAACGGGCCATGGTCCGCGTCGACATGAGCGAGTACAGCGAGAAGCACAGCGTCGCCCGGCTCGTCGGCGCCCCGCCCGGCTACGTCGGTTACGAGGAGGGCGGCCAGCTCACGGAGGCGGTCCGCCGCCGCCCCTACAGCGTCGTCCTGCTGGACGAGGTGGAGAAGGCCCACCCGGAGGTCTTCGACATCCTGCTCCAGGTGCTGGACGACGGCCGGCTCACGGACGGCCAGGGCCGGACGGTGGACTTCCGCAACACCATCCTGATCCTCACGTCCAACCTCGGCAGTCAGTTCCTGGTCGACCCGCTGCTCAAGCCCGAGGCGAAGAAGGAGCGGGTGCTGGAGGTCGTACGGGCCTCGTTCAAGCCGGAGTTCCTGAACCGGCTGGACGACCTGGTCGTCTTCTCCGCGCTCACCGGCGACGAACTCGCCCACATCGCGGGGCTCCAGATCGGCCGCCTCGCCCAGAGGCTCGCCGACCGGCAGCTCACCCTCGACGTCACCCCGGCCGCACTGGCCTGGCTCGCCGAGAAGGGCAACGACCCGGCCTACGGCGCCCGGCCGCTGCGCCGCCTCATCCAGACGGCGATCGGCGACCAGCTCGCACGGGAGATCCTCGCGGGCGAGATCACGGACGGCGACACCGTACGCGTGGACGTGTTCGGGGACGGCGAACCCGGCGCGGACACCGGCCTGATCGTGGGGAGGGCGCGCTGAGGACGGCGCGGGCATCGTCCGGTGCCGCCGGGTACGGCACGGGCATCGTCCGGTGCCCCTGAAACGTCGCTCGGACGTCGATCAGACGTTGAAGGGGCTGAAGTGTACGAGGACGGATCCGCCGTCCTCGTACACGACCGTCACGTCGGCGGCCACCGCCCCGTCGGGCGGCGGGTCGGCCAGCTCCAGATGCGCGCAGGCGTCGACGTCCTCGTCGCAGTACTTCGCGCGGAGTCCGGTGTCCGCGGCGTCGGGGAAGGCAGAGTCCAGCCAGCCGGTCAGTTCCCGCGCGGTGGTGCGGAAGCGGACGTCGTACTCGGTGTCCAGGGCTCCCCGGGTCTCACACCGCCGGTCGTACGCGCCGACGGGGAGCTCCCTCCGGGCGAACGCCATCGCCTCGTCGCAGGAGACCTCCGTCCCCGCGTTCGTAACGACGAAGAACGCGCCGGTCATGGCGGCGAAGACGAACCAGCCGACCGCGCAGAGCATGACCGCGCCCGTGCCGCCCACCAGAACCAGCAGCGACGCCCATATCCACGGATGCCGCCGGGGCGCCGGAGGGGACGGGTGACGCTCCTGCTGTCTCCGGGGGCCTTGCGATTCCTGGTCCTTCGGCGTTTCCCGGATGCTGTGAGACTTCCGGGCTTCCTGCGGTTCGTCCACGATGTGTCTCCCGTGCGTCCGTCCCGGCTCCGGCCCTGGAAGACGCCGGCCGGTGGCGAAGCGTTCCCCGTTCGCGCGAGAGGCGGATCATGTTGTCCGCCGGGAGCGGATCGACCCTGCCGGGGGTTGCCATTCCCCGCCCGCCATGGGGGAGGATGGCGTACAACCGCACGAAGGGAAATAACGGTGAGCATCGATCCGTCCTCGATTCCTAATTTCGGGGGCCAGCCCGAACCGCAGGCGGCAGGACCGGAGGGCCCCGTCGTCCCTGACCAGGACCTCGTCAAGCAGCTCCTGGAGCAGATGGAGCTCAAGTTCGTCGTCGACGACGAGGGCGACCTCGCGGCGCCGTGGGAAGAGTTCCGCACGTACTTCATGTTCCGGGGCGAGGGCGAGCAGCAGGTCTTCTCGGTGCGGACGTTCTACGACCGCCCGCACGACCTGGACCAGCGGGCCGTCCTGCTGGACGCCATCGACGACTGGAACCGCCGCACCCTGTGGCCCAAGGTCTACACGCACTCCCACGAGGGCGAGGAGGGCGAGGCCGGTTCGGTCCGCCTGATCGGTGAGGCGCAGATGCTCATCGGTACCGGCGTCAGCCTGGAGCACTTCGTCTCCTCCACGGTGAGCTGGGTCCGCGCCTCCATCGAGTTCGACAAGTGGCTCGTCGAGCACCTCGGCCTCGCGCCGGCCGAGGAGAAGTCCGACGGGGCCGACGAGTCCGCGGACGAGACGCCCGAGGGCTGACCGGCTTCGGCTCCGCTCGCGGGACGCACCCGCACGACGCTCCCACGCGTCACGCACGACGCCCGGCCGGGGCGGGTGAGCTTCTCCCCGGCCCGGCATCACCTGTCCGGCGTCACCTGTCCGGCATCACCTGTCCGGCAGGACCCGCGCGAGTGCCGCACCCGGCGCCGTACGAGCGCCGCGCGACCGCCACTGGTTCCGCCGCACCTTCCGCCGCACCGCGAGGCCGGCCGGGTGCCGGGTGCCGGGTGCCGAAGCCCGGGACCGCCCGATTCCGCCATGCCGGGTTCGTTGCCTGTTCTCGTTCCCTTCGGCCTCGTTTCACTCCCGTACCGCATGTGCCGACCTAGCCTGTCTTCCCCCGGGCCGCGTCACGCTCATCAGGTTTACGACGAATTGAGGTCTTCCGGTCATGAACAGCAAGTCCCTGCTTACCAGTTCGGCCTCCCGGCGGTTGCTGCGTCCGATCGCGGACCTCATCGACCAGCGCATCGACCGGCGTATCCGCTCCTCGGCCGTCGGAGAGGCCGCGTGGCGGGACAAGTTCGGTGAGACGGCGGACCTGGTGAAGCGCCAGCAGCTCACTCTCGACCTGCTGCTCGACGACCGCAGCCGCGGCGCCTCGCGGATGGTGAGCCCCGGCCCGCTGAACCACATGCAGTCGGAGGTGGCGGCACTCGCCGGCGACCGGAAGGCCGCCGCCCGCAATGTCGCCACCGCGTTCCGGCTGCTGGTGGCGCTGGAGTCGCTCGGGGTCGGCCGGATCGCCGGCGGCACCATGAACATCTGCGCCAAGCTCGGGACGATTCCCCTGCTCGACCCGCCGAACGACGAGATCCTGGAGATCGGCACGCTGTACGGCATGTTCTCCGCGGGGCTGATCCGGATGATGGAGCGTGACGGGCGCAGCCCCAGCGTGACCATCGTCGACCCGTTCGCCGGCGTGCAGCTCCAGCCCGGCACCAAGGAGCGCCCCGACCCGTCCGGCGCCCCGGTCGACGAGCAGGCCGTCCGCACCAACCTCGCCCTGGCCGGACCGGCGGGCGTGGCCGCCCGCATCCAGCGGGGCTACTCCGAGGACCCCGACACCCGCGCGGCCGTCTCGGACCGCAGCTACGGCGTGATCATCGTGGACGGGGACCACTCGGCCGAGGGCGTGGCCAAGGACCTGGAATGGGCGGAGGAGATCGCCGCCCCGGGCGCGATCGTCGTCCTCGACGACTTCGGCGACGACAAGTGGCCGGGCATCAAGGAAGCGCTGGACGAGCACCTCGCCGGCACCACCCGCTTCACCTACCTCGGCAAGGCGGCGCACTCGGCGTTCCTGCGGGCCGCCTGACAGTCCTGCGAGTCGCCCGACGACAGCCTTGCGGGCCGTCCGACTGCCTTGTGGGCAGCAGGACGGCCCTCGGAGCTGTCAGCGTTTCCGCAGGCGGGACAGGTTGTCGATCGCCGCTTCGAGCACGCTCGTCCGCTTGCAGAACGCGAACCGGACCTGGGTGCGGCCGGCTTCCTCGTCGTCGTAGAAGACGGCGTTGGGGACGGC
>NZ_JBSFVR010000027.1:0-41223 GCF_053592415.1 Streptomyces sp. NPDC002690
GCGCAACGCGAAGCGGCCCGACCGGTCGGACATGCCGCGCCACGTCGTCCAGCGCCACCGGCGCGAGCTGCGCCGTTCGCTGCGCGGGCTGGAGCGCGAGGGCTTCCGCAAGGTGCACGTGCTGCACTCCGAGGAGGAGACCGACCGGGCGGTCGTCGAGCGCGAGCGCCGCTACAACGACCTGCGCCACCTCACCGGCCCCTTCGACATCATCGGTGACATCCACGGCTGCCTCGGCGAGCTGGAGTCCCTGCTCGCCCAGCTCGGTTATGAGGACGGCACGCACCCCGAGGGGCGTACGGCGGTCTTCGTCGGCGACCTGGTCGACCGGGGACCGGACAGCCCCGGCGTGCTGCGCCGGGTGATGTCCATGGTCGCCTCGGGCGACGCGCTCTGCGTGCCCGGCAACCACGAGAACAAGCTCGGCCGCTACCTCAAGGGCCGCAAGGTCCAGCACAGCCACGGTCTGGCCGAGACCATCGAGCAGCTGGAACGCGAGGACGAGACGGATCCCGCGTTCCGCGAGCGGGTGGCGGAGTTCGTCGCGGGTCTGGTCAGCCACTACGTCCTGGACGGCGGCGACCTGGTGGTGTGCCACGCGGGGCTGCCCGAGAAGTACCACGGCCGCACCTCCGGCCGGGTCCGCTCGCACGCCCTGTACGGCGACACCACCGGTGAGACCGACGAGTTCGGCCTGCCCGTGCGCTATCCGTGGGCCGAGGACTACCGGGGCCGTGCGGCGGTCGTCTACGGCCACACCCCGGTCCCCACGGCCTCCTGGGTCAACAACACCCTCTGCCTGGACACCGGGGCGGTCTTCGGCGGAAAGCTGACCGCACTGCGCTGGCCGGAGCGCGAGATCGTCGACGTACCCGCCGAGAAGGTCTGGTACGAGCCGGTCAAGCCGCTGGCCTCGGAGGCGCCGGGAGGCAGGGAGGGCCGCCCGCTCGACCTCGGGGACGTCCACGGCCGACGGATCGTGGAGACCCGTCACATGGGCCGGATCTCGGTGCGCGAGGAGAACGCCGCCGCCGCGCTCGAAGTGATGAGCCGGTTCGCGGTCGACCCCCGGCTGCTGCCGTACCTCCCGCCGACCATGGCGCCGACCGCCACCTCGCACGAGGAGGGGTACCTGGAGCACCCGGCCGAGGCGTTCGCCCAGTACCGGGCGGACGGTGTCACCACGGTCGTGTGCGAGGAGAAGCACATGGGTTCGCGCGCCGTCGCCCTGGTCTGCCGGGACGCCGACGCCGCCCGTGAGCGCTTCGGCACCGACGGGCCGACCGGCGCCCTCCACACCCGTACCGGGCGGCCGTTCCTGGACGACACCGAGCTCACCGAGACGCTCCTCGGCCGGATCAGGGCCGCCGTCACCGCCGCGGGACTGTGGGAGGAGTGGGACACCGACTGGGTCCTGCTCGACGCGGAGCTCCTGCCGTGGTCGCTGAAGGCGGGCGGACTGCTGCGCTCGCAGTACGCCGCCGTGGGCGCCGCCGCCGGTGCCGCCCTCCCGCCGGCCCTCGCCGCGCTGGAGGCGGCGGCGGGCCGGGGCGTCGAGGTGGCCGCTCTCGCCGGACGCCAGCGCGAGCGCGCCGGGGACGCCGCCGCGTTCACCGAGGCGTACCGGCGCTACTGCTGGAGCACCGAGGGGCTGGACGGAGTACGGTTCGCGCCGTTCCAGGTCCTCGCCGTGCGCGGGCGCTCGCTCGCAGCGGAACCGCACGACGCGCAGCTCGGGTGGCTCGACCGGCTGGTCGAGCACGACCCGACCGGCCTGCTCCAGGTCACCCGTCGGCTGGTCGTCGACACCGGCGACGAGGCGTCCGTCCGCGCGGGCGTCGACTGGTGGCTGGAGATGACCGGCAGCGGCGGTGAGGGCATGGTCGTCAAGCCGCTCGGCGCTCTCGTACGGGACGGCAAGGGCCGGCTCGTGCAGCCGGGCATCAAGGTGCGCGGCCGGGAGTACCTGCGGATCATCTACGGCCCCGAGTACACCCGCCCGGAGAACCTGGAACGGCTGCGCTCCCGCTTCCTCGGCCACAAGCGGTCGCTGGCGCTCCGGGAGTACGCGCTCGGTCTTGAGGCACTCGACCGGCTGGCCGGGGGCGAGCCGCTCTGGCGGGTCCACGAGGCGGTCTTCGCCGTCCTCGCCCTGGAGTCGGAGCCGGTCGACCCCCGGCTGTGATCGCAGGGCCGTCCCGCGACGGCGTTCCGCTGTGACGCACGCCCCGCGATCGGCGGCCGGTTCGCGGGGTGAAGCGGGTGCCGCCCGGTGAGGATGAGGACATGGGATTCCATGTCGACTCCGAGGCCGGGCGGCTGCGCCGCGTCATCCTGCACCGCCCCGATCTGGAACTGAAGCGGCTCACCCCGAGCAACAAGGACGCGCTCCTCTTCGACGACGTGCTCTGGGTGCGCCGCGCCCGGCAGGAGCACGACGGCTTCGCGGACCTGCTGCGTGACCGGGGCGTCGAGGTCCACCTCTTCGGGGACCTGCTCCGGGAGGCCCTGGCCGTCCCGGTGGCCCGCCGGCTGGTGCTGGACCGGGTCTTCGACGAGAAGGAGTACGGACCGCTGGCCACCGAGCACCTGCGGGCGGCCTTCGAGGAGCTGACCCCGGCGGAACTCGCCGAGGCGCTGGTCGGCGGGATGACCAAGCGGGAGTTCCTGGACCGGCACGCCGAGCCGGTCTCGGTCCGCTTCCACGTCATGGAACCGGACGACTTCCTGCTCGGCCCGCTGCCCAACCACCTCTTCACCCGGGACACCTCGGCCTGGATCTACGACGGTGTGTCGATCAACGCGATGCGCTGGCCCGCCCGGCAGCGCGAGACCGTCCACTTCGAGGCGATCTACCGCCACCACCCGCTGTTCACCGGACCCGAGGCGGGCGCCTTCCACCACTGGTCGCAGGGGCAGCACGACTACCCGTCGACCATCGAGGGCGGGGACGTGCTGGTGATCGGCCGGGGCGCGGTACTCGTCGGGATGAGCGAACGCACCACCCCGCAGGCGGTCGAGATGCTGGCGCGCGGGCTCTTCGACGCCGGGTCCGCGCACACGATCGTGGCGCTGGACATGCCGAAGCGGCGGGCGTTCATGCACCTGGACACCGTGATGACGATGGTCGACGGCGACACCTTCACGCAGTACGCCGGGCTCGGCATGCTCCGGTCGTACACCATCGAGCCGGGCGACGGGCCCCGCGAACTCAAGGTCACCGACCATCCGCCGGAACACATGCACCGGGCGATCGCCGCCGCGCTCGGCCTGGACGCGATCCGGGTCCTCACCGCCACCCAGGACGTCCACGCGGCGGAGCGCGAGCAGTGGGACGACGGCTGCAACGTCCTGGCCATCGAGCCCGGGGTGGTCGTCGCCTACGAGCGCAACGCCACCACCAACACCCATCTGCGCAAGCAGGGCATCGAGGTGCTGGAGATCCCGGGCAGCGAACTGGGGCGCGGCCGCGGCGGCCCCCGCTGCATGAGCTGCCCGGTCGTACGCGATCCGGTGTAGACGGTGTTCACCCGGCACCCGCGTCCGGCGTTCCGGCGAAGGACCGAGTCGGCCGACAGCTCTGTATAGCGATGCATTGCCTCGTATACACTTCCAGAGTTACGGTACGCCGCAGATCCCCGTCCGACCCAGGAGCAAGAACCATGGCCATAGACCTCGCAGGCCGTCACTTCCTCAAGGAGCTCGACTTCACCGCCGAGGAGTTCCTCGGGCTGGTCGAGCTGGCCGCGGAGCTGAAGGCGGCCAAGAAGTCGGGGAACGAGGTGCGGCGGCTGCAGGGCAAGAACATCGCGCTGATCTTCGAGAAGACCTCGACCCGTACCCGCTGCGCCTTCGAGGTGGCCGCCGCGGACCAAGGCGCTTCCACCACCTACCTGGACCCCTCCGGCTCGCAGATGGGGCACAAGGAGTCCGTACGGGACACGGCCCGGGTGCTCGGCCGGATGTTCGACGGGATCGAGTACCGGGGCGACAGTCAGCACGCGGTCGAGGAGCTCGCCGCCAACGCGGGCGTCCCGGTCTTCAACGGCCTCACCGACGACTGGCACCCCACCCAGATGCTGGCCGACGTCCTCACCATGGTCGAGCACTGTGCCAAGGACATCCGTGAGGACGGCTTCGCCTTCGCCTACCTCGGCGACGCCCGCTTCAACATGGGCAACTCCTACCTGATCACCGGCGCGCTCCTCGGCCTGGACGTGCGGATCGTGGCCCCCGAGGCGTACTGGCCGGACGCGGACATCGTGGCGCGGGCCCGGGAGCTGGCGGCCGGCAGCGGCGCGAAGGTCACCCTCACCGAGAACGTCGCCGAGGGTGTGGCCGGCGCCGACTTCGTCGCCACCGACGTCTGGGTCTCCATGGGAGAGCCCAAGGAGGTCTGGACCGAGCGCATCGCCGCCCTCGCCCCGTACTCCGTGACCATGGACGTGCTGCGCGCCACCGGAAACCCCGGGGTGAAGTTCCTGCACTGCCTGCCCGCGTTCCACGACCTCGGCACCGCGGTCGGCCGGGACATCCACGCCGTGCACGGCCTGACCGAGCTGGAGGTCACCGACGAGGTCTTCGAGTCCGCCCACTCGGTCGTCTTCGACGAGGCGGAGAACCGGATGCACACCATCAAGGCGGTTCTTGTCGCGACGCTCGCGGGCGTCTGAGCGGTACGCCCCCGCACGACGGGCGCGGCCGGTTTCCGCGTCCTCGTCCTCTCTGTATGGTGATGCGCCCAATTGGGTGAACATGCGCTTCGGCGGCTACCATGGTCCGTCTCGTTGGGGTCCGGGCTTGCAGGCTCGGGCCCCATTGCCATGTACGGCACCCGCCCCCCACGGCGAGCCGCGCCCGGCCCCGATCCGCCGGACGAGGCCAGTCCCCCCACCGCACCACCAGAGAAGAGAAACGCCGCATGAGCGCGCAGCGCACGATCCGGCCGGGCCCACCCACCTCTGGCCCGCGCCGCAAGAGCCCCGAACAGCTGCTCGCCGAATCCGGCGCGGACCTGGAGGGGCACGGCCTCAAGCGCACCATGGGCCTGTTCCAGCTCGTCTGCTTCGGCGTCGGCGCGGTCGTCGGCACCGGCATCTTCGTCGGGCTGTCGGACAGCGTCTCGGAGGCCGGTCCGGCGGTGGTGATCTCCTTCGTGCTGGCGGCGATCACCTGCATCTTCACCGCGTTCTCCTTCGCCGAGCTCGGCGGTGCGATCCCCGTCTCCGGCAGCTCGTACTCCTTCGCCTACGCCACCTTCGGCGAGCGCACCGCGTTCCTCGTCGGCGGCTGCCTGCTGCTGGAGTACGGCGTCTCGGTCTCCGCGGTCGCGGTGGGCTGGAGCCAGTACGTCAACGAACTGCTCCACAGCCTCTTCGGGGTGCAGCTGCCCGAAGCCCTCTCCGGCGGCCCCGCCGACGGTGGTGTCGTCAACCTGCCGGCCGTCCTGGTGATCGCCATGGCCGCGGCGCTGCTGGTACGCGGAGTCCGGGAGAGCGCGAGCGCGACCGCCGCGATGGTGGTGCTCAAGATCGGCATCCTGGTCGCGTTCTGCGCCATCGCCTTCACCGCGTACCGTCATGACAACCTGACGCCGTTCGCGGGCAGCGGCATCTCCGGGATCACCTCCGGTGCCTCGCTGGCCTTCTTCTCGTACATCGGCTTCGACGCGATCACCACCGCCGGTGAGGAGGTCAAGAACCCCCGGCGCAACATCCCCGTCGCGATCATGATCTGCCTCGGCCTGGTCACTCTGCTCTACTGCGCGGTCGCCGTCGCCGCCATCGGCGCGCTCGGCCCGGACGAGGTCGCGGACACGCCTGCCGCGCTGTCGGCCGTGGTCAACCAGGTCACCGAATCCACCGTGGGTGGCGGCATCGTCGCGTTCGGCGCGGTCGTCGCCATCGCCTCCGTGGTGCTGGCCGTGATGTACGGCCAGACCCGCATCCTGATGTCGATGGCCCGGGACGGACTGGTGCCGAGGATCTTCGAACGGGTCTCGCCGAAGACCCACACCCCGGTCGCCAACACCTGGATCGTCGCCGCCGTCTTCGCCGTCCCGGCCGCCTTCTCCTCGCTCGACGCGGTGGTGAACCTGACGACCATCGGGACGCTGGGGGCGATGGCCGTCGTCAACCTCGCCGTCATCCAGCTGCGCCGCCGCGCCCCCGGGCTGAAGCGCTCCTTCCGGGTGCCCCTCTACCCGGTCAGCCCCGTCCTGGGCGTCGCGTTCTGCCTCTACCTGATGTACGGGACGGGCTGGGAGGCCTGGGTCGAGTTCGCGGCCTTCCTGGTCGCGGGCTCCCTGCTGTACTCCTTCTACGGCCGGAGCCGCTCGCGCCTGGTCAGCTCCGAGGAGTCGGACCCGCCTGGGCAGGCACCACCGGCAGCGTGAACCAGACCGCCTTGCCGTGTTCCGTGGTGCGGTGACCGCAGGCGGAGCTGAGAGTGCGGATCAGCAGCAGTCCGCGCCCGTACTCCTGCCAGGGGTCCGGCATGGTGTCCGGGCCCGGGGCGGTCAGCCCGCCGGGCGGCTCGGGGTCGCGGTCGTGGACCTCCACCTGGCAACCGGTCGGCAGCAGCTCCACGACCAGCTCGATGGGCTCGTGGCTGTCGGTGTGCTCGACGGCGTTCGTGACCAGCTCGGCGGTGAGCAGCTCGGCGGTGTCACTGTCCGTGGGCGCCTCGATGTCGGTGAGGGCCGAACGGACGAGGGCGCGGGCGATCGGTACGGCCGCCGTCGTGTGCGGCAACTCGATGCGCCAGGAGGCGGGTGCGGGGTCGACGGGAGGCAAGACGGATTCCGTTCGGGTCGCGGGATTCCTTGTGCGGAAGCCGTCCTGCGACAGCGGGGCCGTCGTGCTGCGGACGTCCGCACCGGGATGCTTCCGTGTTCCAACCTACGGATCGGGACGTCTGCGTACAGGAGTCGCCCGACCGGTATGAAAAGGACTTTCGGGCCACACTCTCACGAACCGCCCGACCTGTGGCTGTGAGGACAGTCACTCTACGCGGCACCGGGTGGTGCCCGTACCCACCCCGTGCGGGCCCGCACGCGGGACGGGGCCCGGACGTCCTCGCGGACGTGCGGGCCCCGTCGGGGCAGTGCCGGGTGGGGCGGGCCGGTCAGTACGGCTTGACGAGCACGTGGGCGGCGCCCGGGATGCCGATCTTCAGGAGCTCGTCCTCCTCGGGCGTCGTCGGGCTGCCGGTCTCCTGCTTGAGGACCGCCCGCGACAGGCTCTGCACGAACATCGCGCGGGGCCGGCGCCGGGCCTCCCACGACGCGAGCGCCGTCGCGACGTCCTCCTCGGCGTCCAGCGACTGGGCGAGCACCAAGGCGTCCTCCACGGCCATCGCCGCGCCCTGAGCCAGCTGCGGCGCCGACGCGTGCGCGGCGTCACCGGCGAGCACGACCCGGCCGACGTGCCAGGGCTCCTCGACGGTCACCTGGGAGATCCGGGAGTACACCACGGCCGCCGGGTCGGTGACGTGCTTCAGCGCCTCGGCCACCGGCCCGCCGAAGGCGGTGAGCCGCTCCGCCAGCTCCTCGTGCGCCCGCTCCGGGTCCGGCCGGAAGTCCGGCTCCTCGCCGAAGACGGCGCCCAGGTACATCAGCTCGTCGGTGATCGGGGTGAGCAGCGCCTTGGCGGCTTCGTTGCCCGCGCTCATCACGACGCCCTGGACCTCGGGCCGGCGCGGCACGGTGACCCGCCAGTTGGCGAAGCCGGTGTACTCGGGGGTGTACGTGTCGCCGTACAGGCGGCCTCGCAGCGGCGAGCCGATGCCGTCGAAGCCGACGACCAGGTCCCAGCGGGCGGACGAACCGTCCGACAGGCTCACGTCGACCCCGGCGCCGTCGTCGGACAGCTCGGTGATCGTCGTGCCGTAGGAGACCGCCGCGCCCGCGGCCGTCGCGGCCTCGGCGAGAATCCGGGCCAGCTCGGGCCGGGGTATGCCGTTGTTCGAGGGGGCGTCGTCCATGCGCGGCTGCGGGATCTTGGCCAGCGGGGCGCCGGACGGGTCGCAGATGGTGAGGATCTCCCACTCGAAGCCGGCTTCGAGGCAGGCGTCCAGCGTCCCGATCTCCCGCATGACGTGGAGGGCGTTGGACGGCTGGATGATGCCGACGCCGAGAGCCTCGACGCCGTCGCGCAGTTCGGCGACCCGGACGGTGTGACCGCGCAGGGCGAGCGCGGTGGCCAGGGTGAGTCCGCCGATTCCGCCGCCGTGGATCAGTACGCGCAGGGGTGTTGCCATGTCTGTTCTCTTTCCCGGGAGGTTAAGGAGTGCGGGGAGGGCACGGGAGGCGCGGTGGTCAGCCGACCGCGGCCGGCAGGGCCATCAGGTGGTCGACCAGCGCCAGCAGCACGTCGCGGCCGAAGGACCGTTCACGGACGTCACCGACGAGGAGCGGGACGTGCGGGTCCAGGTCGAGAGCCGCGCGGATCTCCGCGGCGCTGCGGGTGTTGTGACCGTGGAAGCAGTTGATCGCCACCACGAACGGGATGTCCCGGCTCTCGAAGAAGTCGATCGAGGCGAAGCTGGTGTCCAGCCGTCGGGTGTCGGCGATGACGACACCGCCGAGCGCCCCGTTGACCAGGTCGTTCCACATGAACCAGAAGCGCTCCTGTCCGGGCGTGCCGAACAGGTAGACCACCAGCTCCGGGCTGACCGTGATGCGGCCGAAGTCCAGCGCGACCGTCGTGGTGCTCTTCTGGCCGACACCGGCCAGATCGTCCACGCCGATGCTGGCCTTGGTCAGGAACTCCTCGGTGCGCAGCGGGGCGACCTCGCTGACCGCGCCCACCAGGGTGGTCTTGCCGACGCCGAAGCCGCCGGCGATGAGTATCTTGACGGCGCTGGGCGCCGTTTGAGGGGTTGTCATCTTGCTCAGAGTCTCCGGAGTCCGTCACGTACGGCGGCCAGCATGCCCATGTCGGCCCCGCCGGAGGCCCGTGCCACCGAGAGCGGGGCGCGGGCCAGCAGCAGGCCCTGGGAGACCAAGTCCGCCAGCAGGATCTTGGTCACCGAGATCGGCAGGTCGAGATCGGCGGACACCTCCGCGACCGCTGCCGGGTGGGTGCAGCGGTCGAGGATCATGCGGTGTTCCGGCTGGAGCCGGCCCGGCCGCAGTGGTGCACCGTGCTCGTCGCGCATCTCGTGCACGGTCGTCAGCACGGTGATGAGGGTGAAGTCGTCCCGCTCGGGAGCGGTCCGGCCCCGGGTGATCGTGTACGGGCGCACCATGGTGCCCGCACCGTCGTCCTCATAGGCGTCGGTCTCGTCGTCGTCCCAGTAGGGCGTCACACCCGCTGCCCGTCCCCGGTGCCGAAGGCGTCGAACTCGCCGCGCACGGGCGCGGTGAGCTTCTGGCCGACCTGCTGGACCAGGTTGTGCATCGCCAGGGACATCACCTCGGCATCCACTTCCTGGGAGGCGACGACGGCGAGGTGGGTGCCCTGGCCGGCGGTGATGATGAAGAGCCAGAGGTCGGCCAGCTCCACGATGACCTGGTGGACCGTGCCGCCCCGGAAGAGCTGGCCGACGCCCCGGGCGAGGCTCTGCTGCCCGGTGCAGATCGCGGCGAGCCGTTCGGCGTCGGACCTGTCGATGGTCCGGGAGTGACTCACGACCAGTCCGTCGTCGGACAGCAGCACGGCGTTGACGGTCTCGGCCACCGAGTCCACCAAGCCGTCGAGCAACCAGTCGAGATCCTGGAGCGTGGCCGTTGTGCGTGTCATGACCGTTCTTCTCTCGGGTTGAGGGGCGATGGGGGAGGGGTCGTCCGCGCGGGCGCCCCGTCGGCCGAGCGCGCCTCGCGCGACCGCCGCTGGAACGCTCCGATGGCGGCACCGGCACGCCGGGGAGCGGGCCGGAGCAGCGGGTTCTCGTCCCAGCTCGGCGTCCTGGGGGCGGCGGCCGGACGACCGGCCGCGGGGTCGACCCGCAGTTCGTCGACCAGGCTGGCCTGACGGACCCGGCGGGGGAGCGGGGGCTCCGAACCGGGGGCGGGGGCGTCCTGGCCGGGCGGGAGCGCGGGATGGCCGGAGACCTCGGGCTGCCGCTCACCGCTGTGCGCGTGGTTCCCGTAGGGCGAGGTGTTCGCGTCGGGGCCCGGGAAACCGCCGGGGTACGGCTGTTCCTGGTAGGGCTCCTGGTACGCCGGCTCTCCGTACGACGGGTCCCCGTACGCCGGCTCCTGGTAGGAGTGCTCCGGCTCCGGGTACGCACCCGCCGGCGCGTCCTGCCCCGGGAAGCCGTGGTCCGGCACCGGGTACTGCCCGGCTGCCGTCATGTACGGCCGCTCCTGGGAGGTGTAGCCCTGGTCGCCGGGCGCGTAGGGGTCCGCGGGGGCCCCGTACGCCTGGTCGGCGGTGTCGTACGACTCCTGCGCGGGGGCGTAGGAGGTCTCGGCGTACACCTCGTTCCCGTACGGCTCCGCGGGGGCGGGGTACGGGGTTTCCTGGACCGTGTACGTACCGGAGGCGACCGGTCGGTCCGCGTCCGCGGCGGCGGGGGGCCGTTCCCCGGAGGGTTCCGGCTCGGCGGACCGCTGGGAGCGGCCGGCGGCGTGGTCGACCAGTGCGGTGACCCCGGCCAGTGCCCTGCCCTGGACCCGGGACGGCAGTACGCCGGTGGAGGCGGGGGCCTCCTCACGCACGGGCTCCGGCGCGGGGACCGCGGCGGCGGGGACGGCTGCCACCGTGCGCCCGGTCGGGTGGGTGACCGTGAGCTCGTCGGGAACGAGTACGACGACACGGGTGCCGCCGAACGCCGACGAACGGAACTCCACCCGCAGGTCGTGCTGGTGGGCGAGGCGGGAGATCACGTGGAGGCCGAGCCGGATGTCCTCGGAGTGGGCGAGTACGTCCATCCGGGGCGGCCGGCTCATCAGCTCGTTGGCTTCCGCCAGTTGGCTCTCCTCCATGCCGAGACCGCGGTCCTCGACCTCGATGGCCAGACCGCGGCTCACCTTGGCGGCACGGACCTCCACCGGGCTCGGCGGCCGGGAGAACGCCAGCGCGTTCTCGATCAGTTCGGCCAGTACGTGCGAGACGGGACCGACGGCCCGCTCGGACAGCCAGGGCGTCCCGTCGAGGTCGAGCACCACCCGCTGGTAGTCCTGCACCTCGCCCTGGGCGGAGCGCATGACGTCCAGCAGCGGGACCGGCTTGCGCCAGCGCCGGTGCGGGGCGCCGCCGGCCAGGATGACCAGGTTCTCCTCGTACCGGCGCAGACGCGCGGTGAGGTGGTCCAGGTCGAAGAGGCCGTCGAGCACCTCGGGGTCCTCGTGCTTGCGCTCCAGCTCGTCCAGCTTCTTGAGCTGCTGGCCGATGAGCTGCTGGGTGCGCCGGGCGATGCGCTGGAGGAGGCGCTCGAACCCGCGGTGCTGGTCGGCCTGTTTGACGGCGGCGGCGAGCGCGCTGGTGCGGGCGAGGTTGAGCGCGTCGCCGAGCTGGGTGAGCTCGTCGCCGGACTTGTCCTTGCGGTCGGACTCGATGGCGCGGGCCTCGGCCTCGACATCGATCTTCTCACCCTGGCCGAGCCGTTCGACGACGTCCGGAAGGGTGCGTTCCAGCTCTTCCGCGCGGTCCTGGAGACGCTTGATGCGGCGGCGCAGGTTACGCGTGAGGCGCCAGGTGGTGAGGATGACCGCGACCACGGCGAGCAGACCGACCACGGTGGTGATCACCATCTTGACCAGCAGGGACACGATGCTGTCCTTGCCGATCGAGACCACCAGTTCGGTGCGGTGCTGGAGCAGGGCCACCAGCTGGGGCGTGACCTCGTCCATCGTCGAACGCCAGGACTTCTGTGAGGCGACGATCCTGACGTACCCCTTGGAGTCGGCGTCGCGGGGCGCGAGGATCTGCGCCTCCAGCTTCGTCTTCGTCTTCCATGCCTCGCCCTCGGCCATCTTGTTCCACATCGCCCGCTCGTCGGCGGGGAGGTTGGGAAGCACCTTGGTGGAGTACTGGAAGGACTGGCCGGTGATCTCCTCGCGCAGCTGCGCGAGGTCCGCGGTGCTGAGCTTGCCGTCGGACCAGCCGCGGGCCAGCAGCGCGTCCGAGCGGGACGCCATCTCCTTGACCCAGAAGAGGTCGACCAGCGGTGCGGACGCGGTGGTCACCTCGCCGTTGTCCACCTGGCTGAGGGCGGCGAAGAGCTGGAGGTCGACGTCGATGAGGTCGGTGTAGTAGCCGTAGACCACCGCCTGCTGCTCGTCGTCGCCCTGGTCGACCAACGTCCGTTGAGCGGGGAGCTGGTTGATCGACTCACGGGCCTTGCCGACGGCCTCGCGCACCTTGGCGGGGGCGCTGTCGGCGGAGATGTCGGAGACCGACTGGAAGGTCTCGATCGCCTTGTCGGTGAGCTTTCGCTGGCGCTGGAGAGCCTCCTTGGAAGCATCGGGATCGGCCAGCGCCTCTGCGCTGAGCCGCCGTTCCTCCTGCAGGTTGAAGTACACGATGTTGGACGGCTGGCCGGCCTTCTGGGCCAACTGCCCCTGGGCTGCCTGCCGCTGGAAGTCGAGCAGGGTCTGACCACTGGTGACCGCCCAGAGGGCCGCGAGGGCGACGCCGGGGACGATGGCCAGGATGAGCAGGGCTGTCCGCAGCGACATGGGGGTCGAGTCGGTGCGCCGAGACGCGCGCGTGCGCAGGGCATGCTCCTTGACGTGGGTGACGGACTCACGAACCGTCAATTCCGTTGAGAACTTCGACACATAGATACTAGGCACAGTGAAAAAATGAAGAGAAAGTGGGCTCACATGAACAACACCGGTCCCACGTATTCCCCACACCTCTAGGCGCCGCCAAAGGCGCGTACCGGGACCGCCCGGGTGGTCATGAGGTGCCGCCGCGTCCCGTGCGGCGTGCCGGACGGGTGAACGCCGCCGGGGGATATATCTGTACTCAGTGCCATATTTCCCGGACGTCCCGCTGTGATCGCGCTCGTCCTCTGCCACTTCGCGCTGGCGGCCTGTGCCGGTCCCCTGGTGCACCGGCTGGGCAGCCGCGCGTTCACCGTGCTCGCGCTCCCCCCGGCCGCCACCACGGTCTGGGCCTTCACGATGTGGACGGGCGCCGCCGACGGACGGCCCGACGAGTGGTCCTGGGACTGGATTCCGGCGTACGACGTCTCCGTCGACCTGCGCCTGGACGCCCTCGGCGAACTGATGGTGCTGCTCGCCGCGGGGGTCGGCACCCTCGTGCTGCTGTACTGCGCCTCGTACTTCACCGACGACACACCCCAACTGGCCCGGTTCGCCGGGAACCTGCTGGCCTTCGCCGGTGCGATGCTCGCCCTCGTCCTCGCCGACGACCTGATCACGCTCTACGTCTTCTGGGAACTGACCACCGTCTTCTCCTACCTGCTGATCGGGCACACCAGCGAGAAGAAGCAGAACCGCAGATCGGCCCTCCAGGCCCTCACCGTCACCACCTTCGGCGGACTCGCCATGCTGGTCGGGTTCCTGATCATCGGACACGCGGCCGGCACGTACCGGATCTCGGAGATCGTCGACCACCCTCCCACCGCCTCCGTCGCCGTCCAGGTCGCCGTCGCACTGGTCCTGACGGGCGCGCTGTCCAAGTCGGCGATCTGGCCGTTCTCCCTCTGGCTGCCCAACGCCATGGCCGCCCCGTCCCCGGTCAGCGCCTATCTGCACGCCGCCGCGATGGTGAAGGCCGGCGTCTACCTGGTGGCCCGGCTCGCCCCCGCCTTCGCCGACGTGCCGCTGTGGCGCCCGGTTGTCCTCGTGCTCGGCGCCGCCACCATGCTGCTCGGCGGCTGGCGCGCGCTGCGCCTGCACGACCTCAAACTCGTACTGGCCTACGGCACGGTGAGCCAGCTCGGCTTCCTCACCCTGCTGGCCGGGGACGGCAACCGTGACACCGCGCTCGCCGCCGCCGTGATGATCCTGGCGCACGCCCTGTTCAAGGCCCCGCTCTTCCTCGTCATCGGCATCGTCGACCACGCCACCGGCACCCGCGACCTGCGCCGTCTCTCCGGCGTCGGCCGCTCCCTGCCGTACGTGTGCGCCGTCGGCGTGCTCGCCGCGGTCTCCATGGCCGCACTGCCCCCGATGCTCGGATTCGCCGCCAAGGAAGCCGCGTTCGAGGCACTCCTGCACGGGGACACCGCCGACCTCTGGACCCTCGCGGCCAGCGTGGCGGGTGCCGCGCTCACCACCGCGTACACCCTCCGGTTCGTCTGGGGCGCCTTCCTCCGCAAGCCCGGCGTCGCCGACACCCCCGTCCACCGGGTCTCCGCCGCCTTCCTCGCCCCGCCCGCCGTGCTCGCCGTCACCGGGCTCGTGCTCGGACCGGGGATCGGCTGGACGGAGCACCTGTTCAGCCGGTACGCCGACGAGTTCCCCGCCACCGCGTACCCCTACCACCTCGCGCTCTGGCACGGCTTCGGCACCGCGCTGCTGCTCTCCGCCGTCGCCTGGGCGGGCGGCATCGTGATCTTCGCCGCCCGCACCCCCGTCCGAACGTTCTCCCGGCGCGTCGCCTGGCCCACCGCCGACAGCGTCTTCGGCCACCTCCTGCTCGGCCTGGAACGCCTCGCCCTCCAGATCACCGGCCTGGTGCAACGCGGTTCGCTCTCCGTCTACCTCGCCACCACCCTGCTCGTCCTGATCGCCGGACAGCTCGCCGTACTCATCACCGACCGCCCGTGGGACGACGCGGTCGCCCCACGGCTCTGGGACTCCCCCCTCCAGGGCGCGCTGGCCGTGCTCACCAGCGCCGCGGCCCTGCTCTGCCTCACCGTGAGCCGCCGGATGAAGGCCGTCGTGCTGGCCGGGCTCACCGGCTACGGCACCGCGCTGCTCTTCGTCGTCCAGGGAGCCCCGGACCTCGCGCTGACCCAGTTCTGCGTCGAGACCGTCTCGATGATCGTGTTCGTGCTGGTGCTGCGCCGGATGCCGGTGCACTTCCAGGAGACCGTCAGCTCCTGGCGGCGGGCCGTCCGCATTCCCGTCGCCCTCGCGGCGGCCGCCACCTTCGGAGTCGCCGTCTGGGTCTCCGCCGCCGCCCGCACCGCCGAACCGGCCGGCGCGGCGATGGTGGAGGAGGCCGCGAGCCACGGCCTCAAGGACGTCGTCGCCACCATCCTGGTGGACCTGCGGGCCTGGGACACCATGGGCGAGTCGGCGGTGCTGGCCGCCGCCGCCGTGGGCGTGACCAGCCTGATCTACCTGCACCGCAGGAGCGAACCGCCCGCCCCCGGCGACGGGCCCACCGGCCGGACCACGCCCGGCGCCACCGCACCGGCCGGCCTCCCGACACTCACCGCCGCCCCGGCGCACGGCACCGCCTGGTCGCTCTCCCGCGACCGCCAGGACCTCACCGGGCTCCCGAAGGGCGACGAGGGCGCTCCCGAACGCGACTGGCTCGCCGCGACCTCCACCCTCGCCCCCGAACACCGCTCGCTCGTCTTCGAGGTGGTGGCCCGGCTGCTGTTCCACCCGGTTCTGGTGCTCTCCGTCTACCTGCTCTTCTGCGCGGAGAACATGCCGGGCGGCGGGTTCGTCGCCGGGATGGTCGGCTCCGTCGCCCTCATCACCCGCTACCTGGCGGGCGGTCGGTTCGAACTCGCCGAGGCGGCGCCGCTGCCCCCCGGACTCATCACGGGACTGGGCCTGTTCCTCTCCACCGGCATCGCCCTGCTCGGCCTGATCGACGGCACGGTGCTGCACGCCTGGACCTACCACGGCCACCTGCCGGTCCTCGGTGACTACCACCTCGGCACGTCGGTCCTCTTCGACTGCGGGGTCTACCTGCTGGTCCTCGGCGTCGTCCTCGACCTCGTCCGCGCGCTGGGAGCGAAGATCGACCGGCAGATCGAACGCGCCGCCGCCCTGCGGCACCAGGGCCCCACCGAGGCGGGAGGCGGTGCCCGGTGACCGTCAGCGCCGCGCTGCTCGCCACGGCCGTCGTACTCTGCGCGGTCGGCGGCATCCTCATGCTCACCCGGCCGCTGACCCGCATCCTGCTGGGCGCGGTGATCGTCGGCAACGGCATCAACCTCCTCGTGCTGGCCGGCACCGGCTCGGCGGGCGCCGCGCCCCTGCTCTACGGCGTACCGCTGCGCGAGGTCACCGACCCGCTGCCGCAGGCCATCGCCCTCACCGCGATCGTCATCACCCTCGCCACCACCGCGTTCCTGCTCGCCATGGCCTACCGCAGCCACCAGCTGACCGGCACCGACGAGGTCCACGACGACCTGGAGGACCGGCGCATCGCACTGCGCGCCGAGGTCCGGGGCGAACGCGCCCAGCTCATCGAGGAGTACCGGACGGGAGACGCCCCCACCAGCGAGGAGCGCGCCCGCTACCTGGACGAACGCCGCCGCCTGCGCCACCGGCTGCGCGCCGACCGCGCCCTCCAGGCCCGGGGCCGGGACGCCACCGGCGATCTCTGGCACGACGTGCTCGGCGCCGACCCGGAGGACTACGCGGAAGCCGCCGGCGCCCGCCCGTCCCCGGACGACCCCTCGCACCGCCCCCGCCCGGGAGACGACCACCCAGGAGACCACCACCCAGGAGACGCCGGATGAACGCCCTCGTCCCGCTGCCGGTGCTGCTGCCGCTCTGCGCCACCGGACTCAGCCTCGCCTTCGGCACCCGCCTCAAGCGCTTCCAGCGCTTCATCAGTGTCGCCGTACTCACGCTCGTCCTCGGGCTCTCCGCCGGACTCATGGCCGCCACCCAGTCGAACGGCCCGCTCTCCGTCGACCTCGGGGACTTCCCCCCGCCGCTCGGCATCACCCTGGTCGCCGACCGGCTCTCCGCCCTGATGCTGACCGTCTCCTCCGCCGTCACCCTCTGCGTGCTCGTCTACTCCCTCGGGCAGGGCATGGCCGACCGCGACGAGGAGACGCCCGTCGCCGTCTTCCACCCCGCCTACCTCATCCTCGTCGCCGGAGTCTCCTGCACCTTCCTCGCCGGAGACCTGGTCAACCTGTACGTCGGCTTCGAGATCATGCTCGTCGCCAGCTTCGTGCTGCTCACCCTCGGCGGCACCGGGCCCCGCGTCCGGGCCGGCTCCACGTACGTGATCATCTCCCTCTTCTCCTCGATGCTCTTCCTCACCGCCATCGCCATGACGTACGCGGCGGCCGGTACCGCCAACTTCGCCCAGCTCGCCCAACGGATGCCAGAACTGCCGCTCGGGGTCCAGACGTTGATCCAGGCCATGCTGCTGACGGTCTTCGCCATCAAGGCCGCCGTCTTTCCGCTCGGCGCCTGGCTCCCCGACTCCTACCCCACCGCGCCCGCGCCCGTCACCGCCGTCTTCGCCGGCCTGCTCACCAAGGTCGGCGTCTACAGCATGCTGCGCACCGAGACGCTGCTCTTCCCCGGCAACCGGGTCGGCGACCTGCTGATGGCCCTCGCCCTCGCCTCGATGATCGTCGGCATCCTCGGCGCCGTCGCGCAGACCGACCTCAAGCGGCTGTTCTCCTTCACCCTGATCAGCCACATCGGCTACATGATCTTCGGGATCGGCCTCGCCACCCGCCAGGCGTACGGCGGCGCGATCGTCTACGTCACCCACCACATCACCGTGCAGACCACGCTCTTCCTCGTCGCCGGGCTGATGGAACGCCGGGGCGGCACCACCGAACTCACCCGGACCGGCGGCCTCGCCCGCGCCGCCCCGCTGCTCGCCGTCCTCTACCTCGTCCCGGCCCTCAACATGGCGGGCATCCCGCCGTTCTCCGGCTTCATCGGCAAGCTCGGCCTGATGCGCGCCGGTGTGGCCGACGGCAGCGTCTGGGCCTGGCTCCTGGTGGCCGGGTCCACGGCGACCAGCCTGCTCACGCTGTACGTGATGGCCAAGGTCTGGAACCTGGCGTTCTGGCGCGACGCACCGCCCGGACAGGCGCTCGACGGCACCGTGCTGGAGGCCGACTCCGACGAGGACGACGATGCCGCCGACGCCGACGAGGGACCGGACCGTATGCCCGGCACGGGCGACGAGCCCGTGAGCCACCTGCCCGGACCGGCCGGACGCGCCTTCGCCGCCACCCTGCACGGACGCGCCATCACCACCACGACCCGGCTGCCGCGCACCATGGTCGCGGCCACCGCCGCCGGGGTCGCGATCAGCCTCGCCTTCACCGTCTTCGCCGGACCACTGACCACCTACACCGACCGGGCCGCCGCCGAACTCCTGCGGCGCACGCCCTACATCGAGGAGGTGCTCGGCCGGTGAGCCGCCGACTCCCGCGCGGGCCCGGAATGCCGCCGCTCGCCTTCACCCTGGGCAGGAGCGGGCGCCGGGTGCTCGACCTGCCGCTCATCGCCTGGCTCACCCTGATCTGGGTGATGCTCTGGTCCACCCTGACCTGGGCCAACGTCCTCATCGGGGTGGTCGTCGCGGTGGCCGTCTGTCTCGCCTTCCCGCTGCCCCGGGTCGATCTCGGGCTGCGGCTGCACCCCTGGGGCATTCTGCGGCTCGTCGGCTATCTGCTGTACGACATGTTCACCTCCGGGGTGAAGGTGGCCGGGCAGATCCTCGCCGACCGCCCGCACCGGGCCGCCGTCATCGCGGTGCCGCTGCGCTGCCGGAGCGACCTGATGCTCACCGCCACCGCCGTCGCCGTCTCCAACGTGCCGGGCGGCGCCATCGTCGAGGTGCGCCGCTCCACCGCAACCGTCTTCCTGCACGTGCTCGACGCCGACCGGCCCGCCGAACTCGACGCGGCCCGGCGCTCGGTGTGGCGGATGGAAGCCCTGACCGTACGGGCCTTCGGGACCCGGGACGAGATCGCCCGGGTCGCCGAGCCGCCGCCACCCCATCCGCGGACCGGGAGTACCCCCGCATGAGCACGACCGAGAACGTCGACCGCTGGCTGCTGTACGTGGCGGTCGCGACGATCGTCGTCGCCGGGCTGCTGCTGCTCGCGCGCATCTGGCGCGGGCCCTCGATGCTCGACCGCGCGCTCTCGCTCGACGTCTGCGCGGC
This sequence comes from Streptomyces sp. NPDC002690, assembly GCF_053592415.1. Taxonomy (NCBI): domain Bacteria; kingdom Bacillati; phylum Actinomycetota; class Actinomycetes; order Kitasatosporales; family Streptomycetaceae; genus Streptomyces; species Streptomyces sp. NPDC002690. Next base: position 18,981 of record NZ_JBSFVR010000027.1, read on the forward strand.
CCTGATCATCGCCGGTCTCGGGGCCCGCGCGGCGCTGGTCCGCGACACCTTCTACTTCCCGATCATGCTGGTGCTGGCGTTCCTCGGCTTCACCGGGTCCGTCGGTATCGCCCGCTTCATCGCGGTCCGCGACCGGCCGCGCCCGCGCCCCCGGCCCGGGCGCCCCACCGGCACGAAGGAGACCGGACCATGACCACCTGGCTCACCGTCGTCGACACCGCCGGGGCCGTCGCCGTCCTGCTCGGCGCGGCCACCTGCCTGCTCGGCACCTTCGGCATGCTCCGGCTGCCCGACGTCCTCTCCCGCAGCCACGCGGCGACCAAACCCCAGACCCTCGGCATCCTGCTGGTGCTCATCGGGGTGGCGATGCGGCTGCGCAGCGGGATGGATCTCGCGACCCTCGCCCTGATCCTCTTCTTCCAGATGATGACCGGCCCGGTGGCGGCGCACCTGGTGGCCCGATCCGCGTACCGGACCGGCCAGATCGACCACGGCGACCTGCTCTTCGACGACCTGGACGATCAACTCACCGAAGAACGCTGAACCTCGCGCACCCCGGCTGTCGCGCGGGCCGTACCGCTCGGCACCGTATGCCCGGAAACGGAAGCGTGCCATGATGCGGGGCAACCGCCGGACGCTGGGGGGCGTATGGGAAGCACGGGTACGGTGCTGCGCGAGTTGCGCGGGGCACAGAAGACGGCCAAGGGCGTCTCGCTCTACTCACGGTACGTGAACAGACCCGCCGGCCGGGTGCTCGCGGCGGCGTCCTTCCGGATTGGCCTGACGCCCAATCAAGTCACATTGGTGAGCGCCCTGTTCACCTTCGGTTCGCTCGCCGCGGTCGTGCTCGCCGGACCCTCGTGGGCGCTCGGGGTGCTGGTGTGGGCCGGACTGGTGGTGGGCTTCGCCTTCGACTCCGCGGACGGCCAGCTCGCCCGGCTCACCGGACGCGGAGGCCCGGACGGGGAGTGGCTCGATCACGTGGTGGACTGCGCCAAGATGATCCTGGTCCACACGGCGGTGCTGATCTCCCTCTACCGTGCGGGCTCCTACCGCATCGGCGAACAGCGCTCCGACACCTGGCTGTTGCTGCCCCTCGGCTTCCTCTTCGTCGCCGTCCTGACCTTCTGTGCCGGACTGCTCCGCGAGCAGCTGGGCAAGGCGGCCCAGCGCGCGGACCCCGGGACCGCCGCCCCCGCCGGGCCGGTCTCCCGGGTACGCGCCGTCGCGCTGCTCCCCGCCGACTACGGGGTGTTCTGCCTGGTCTTCCTGCTGCTCGGTGCGCCCACGGCCTTCCTGGCCGGGTACGCGGCGCTCGCCGTGGTGCACGCGCTGTTCCTGGTGGCCTTCCTGGCCAAGTGGTTCAGGGAGCTGAGAGCGCTCCGGGCCGGGCGGTGAGCACGTCGAGCGCCTTGCTCAGCTGCGTGCTGGACGTGTGCACGGTGTACGGGAAGTAGACGACCTCGACGCCGACCTCGGCGAAGTCGCGTTCGAGCTTCTTCCCCTTCTCCGTACCCCGCCAGTCGTCGCCCTTGAAGATCACGTCGAAGCGGACCTGCTGCCAGGTGTCGATCTTCTCCGGCGCGGTCTCCACGAAGGCGGCGTCCACGTGACGGATGCTGCGGACGATCTCCAGCCGCTCCGGCAGCGGTATCACCGGCCGGTGGCCCTTGGCGAGCTCGGCCATCTCGTCGGAGACGACCCCCGCCACCAGGTAGTCGCACTGACTGCGGGCATGACGAAGGATGTTGAGGTGACCCACGTGGAACAGGTCGTACACGCCCGGCGCGTAACCCACCCTGTGCTGCACCATCCGTTCTCTCCCCCCACGGTGAACGTCATGTGCTGATGATTCCAACGACCTTACTGTGAAGAACACTTGTGCAACCCGTGAACGGATAAGCTCGGCTCGGGGCTGTTCCCTTCGGGAGCAGGGGGCCGTTCCGGGGGGAAGGCGATCGTCCGATGTCCGCTGCCGCACCACGTACGCCGCTGCACGACCGCCGGATCCTGGTGGTCTCGACCAACTACGCGCCGGAGCTGACGGGCATCGGCCCGTACGCCACCCAGCTCGCCGAACACTGGGCGGCCACCACCGCCCGCGCCGACGTGCTCACCGGGATGCCGCACTACCCGTCCTGGCGGACCGACGAGGAGTACCGGGGCGTCTGGCGCACCACGGAGCGCCGCGGGGGAGTCCACGTCCACCGTCGACGGCACTACGTACCGCCCCGGCAGACCGCCCTGCGCCGAGGGCTCTTCGAACTCACCGTCCTCGGCCACGGGCTGCTCGCCCCGCCGCCCGGCCGCCCGGACGCCGTCGTCGCCCAGATGCCGAGCCTCGCCGGCGGTGTCGTCGGCGCCCGGATCGCCCGCCGCCACGGCGTTCCGTACATCCCCGTGGTCCAGGACCTGATGGGTGCCGCCGCCGCCCAGAGCGGCATCCGGGGCGGCGGCCGAGCGGCGTCCGCCGCCGCTGCCGCCGAGCGGTACGCGCTGCGCGACGCGGCCCTGGTCGGCGTCATCCACGAGAGCTTCGTGCCCGGTGTGACGGCCCTCGGCGTCGACCCCGCCCGCATCCGCACCGTTCCCAACTGGACCCATGTGCAAGGGCCCACGGCCGACAGGGCGGCCACCCGCGCCCGCCTGGGCTGGCGACCGGACACTCCCGTGCTGCTCCACTCGGGGAACATGGGGCTCAAGCAGGGCCTCGACGTGCTCGTCGACCTCGCCCGGCTGGCGCCCGACGTCCGGGTCGTCCTGATGGGCGACGGCAACCAGCGCGAGGCGCTGGGCGCCCGGGCCGCCGGGCTCGCCAACCTCGACTTCCTGCCGCCCGCCCGGGCCGAGGACTTCACCGACGTCCTCGCCGCCGCCGACGTCCTCGCCATCACCCAGCGCGCCTCCGTCCTCGACATGAGCGTCCCCTCCAAACTCACCTCCTACTTCGTCTCCGGACGGCCCGTCGTCGCCTCCGTCGCCGAGGGCGGCGGCACCGCCGAGGAGGTGCGCCGCTCGGGCGCCGGAGTTCTGGTGCGGCCCGAGGACCCGGCCGCCCTGCTCGCCGCCGTACGCGAGCTGGCCGCCGACCACACGGCGGCCGGCCGGCTCGGCGCGAGCGGAGCCGCCTACGTCGCACAGCACCTCAGCCGCGAGGCGGGGCTCGCCCGCTTCGACGACCTGCTCGCCGAAGCACTCCACAACGCCCGAGGGAACGCACGAGGGAGCGCACGCCGATGACCCATCCGATCCGGGCCCTGGACGACCAGGACGAACCGGCGCTGCTGCGTGACCAGTTCCGCCAACTGCTGCGCTATCGGGGGCTGCTGGCCGCCGGGGTGCTCGTCGGACTCCTCGGCGGCGGCTACCTCGCCGTCGCGGGCGAGGACACCTACGCGGCCACCGGTGAGGTACTGGTCCGCACGGCGACCGCCGACCCCTTCGCCACCGGCGCCTCCGCCGACAAGGGCATCAACATCGGCTCCGAACGCCAGACCGCGGTCAGCGACACCGTCGGCACCCTCGCCGCCCGCACCCTCGCCGCGCACGGCGACAAGGTCTCCTCCCGCGACCTGCTCGCGGGACTCCAGGTCACCAACCCGCCGAACACCCTCACCCTCCGTTTCACCTACACGGGCAGCACCCCCGAGGAGGCGCGCGCCCGCGCCGAAGCCCTCGCCACCGCCTACCTCGCCAACCGGAAGCAGCTGACCGAGGACAGCATCGAGAACATGGCGAACGGCTACCGCGCCCAGCTCAAACCGCTGGAGGAGAAGCGCGACCAGCTGGAGGAGCAGATCGGCTCCGCCACCGCGGACGACATCACCAGCGCCCGCGCGAACCTCATCGTCTCCATCTCCGGACTCAGCCAGAAGATCTCCGAGTTGAAGGCGCTCGACGCCACTCCCGGCTACCTCACCAAGAAGCCCGTGGCACCCGTCAAGCCCACCGGCGCGGGCCTCCCGCTCCTGCTCGGCCTCGGCGGAGTCGTCGGACTCGCCCTCGGGCTGCTGCTCTCCTGGGTCCGCCTCGTCTTCGACCCGACCGTACGCTCCACCCACGAGCTGGTCCGCTCGCTCGGCGCACCACTGCTCGGCACCCTTCCCAAGGAACGCGCCGCCGCCACGGCCCTGCTCGCCATCGGGCGCGGCGGCAGCAGGCTCGCCGAGGAGTACCGCGCCGTGGCGTTCCGGCTCGCCTACGACCCCGCCTTCGCCGAGAACCGCAGACTCCTGGTCACCGCCCCCCGCGGGGACAACACGGCCGCCGCCGCGGCGGCGGCCAACGTCGCCGCCGCCTTCGCCGAGATGGGCCGCGACGTCCTCCTGATCGAGGCGGACCTGCGGACCCCCTCCCTCGCCCGCGACCTCGGCCCGGCGGTCAGCGAGCCCCGGCCCCGATGGGCATCGGACGACAAGCGCGGCTGGCCCGCCGGAAGCCGTACCAACGTCGACGTGCCGGGCTCCGGCGCCTTCGCCCTGGTGGCGGGCGCCCCGGTCGACAACGTCCCCCGCGCCCTCACCTCGGCGCCGGTCGGACGGATCGTCGCCGAAGCGGACGCGCCCGGAGCCGTCGTCGTCGTGCTGGCCCCGCCCGTCCTCTCGTACGCCGACGCCGTCGCCCTCCTGGACCGGGTCGGCGGCGTCATGATCGTCTGCGACCCCCGCGAGGTCCACCGCAGCGACCTGGAGCGCATCCGCGAGGTCGTCGGCGCGGCCGGCGGCCACCTGCTCGGGGTGCTCCTCCACCCCGGACACACCCGGCGGGCGCGCAAGGAACGCCGGAAGCACCAGAAGTCCGCCGGACGCCGGGACGACGGTGGTGGCGGCGGTCGGGGACCGGAGCCGGAAGAGGACGGCCGGCCGGAGATCACCGGCGACCCGGCCCAGACGATGGGGCTGCGCACCTTCACCGTGCCGCCCACGCGCCGGTGAGAGCCCGCGGCGCGGTCGTCAGTTCCGTCGCCGACCAGGGGGTGGCCGCCCTCACCAACATCCTGGTGCTGGTCGCGGCGGCCCGGCTCTCCAGCGTCGCCGACTTCGCCCGGTTCTCCGCCGTCTACCTCGTCTTCACCGTGCTGCTCGGCGTCTTCGGCGCGTACACGGGCCAGCCGCTCGTCCTCACCCGGGGCGGCGAGGCGGCCCGGAACGCCTGCCGCTCCGCCGTCGCCTTCGCCGTGCTCGCGGCGGCCGTGCTCGGCGCCCTCCTCGCCGGGGGAGCCCTGCTCGTGCCCGGCGACACCTCCCGCGCCCTCCTGGCGCTCGGACTCGTGCTGCCGGTCGTCCTCGGCCAGGACGCCATGCGGTACGCCTTCTCCACGCTCCAGCTCCCGCACCTCGCCCTCACCGCCGACCTGCTCCGTCTCACCTGCGTCCTGGGCGCCCTCGGGGCGCAGAGCCACGGAGCCGGGGCGGCCCGGCTGGTCGCCGCCTGGGGGCTGTCCGCCCTCCCCGCGCTGCTGCTCTCCGCCGTCCTGCTGCGAAGCCGTACCGCCGGAGCGCACACCGAACTGCGGCCCTACCTGCGGCGCGGTCACCTCGGGCAGCGGTTCGTCGTGGAGTTCGGGGTCGGCAACGCCACCAGCCAGCTCTCCGTGCTCGGCCTCGGCGCGGTCGGCAGCCCGCTCGTGGTGGGCGCCCTGCGTGGCGCGACCACCCTCTTCGGACCGCTCAACGTCCTGTTCACCTCCGCCACCAGCTTCGGGCCGCCGCTGCTCTCCCGGATCGGCGACGAAAGCCGCCGGACACGGGCCACCGCCGCGCTCGCCGGGGTGCTCGCCGCGACCGCCGCGCTCTGGGCCACCGTCCTCGCGCTGCTCCCCGACCGGATCGGCGGCCAGCTCCTCGGCGACACCTGGCCGTCCGCCGCCGCCCTGTTGCCCGCGACCGGCAGCCAGTACGCGGCGATGGCCTTCGGCACCTGCGGGCTCCTCGCGCTGCGGATGCTCGACCCCCGCACCACGCTCTCCATCCAGGTGGTGTTCTCGCTCGCCGCCGTCGTCTTCCTGATCACCGGGTACGTGGCCGCCGGAGTCACCGGCGCCGCCTGGGGGCTCTGCCTGGGCTCCGTCTGCAAGGCCGTCGCCACCTGGACCCGGGTCGCCAGGCTGCGGAGCGCCGGCGGAGCCGGTACCAAGACCGTCAGCGCGACCGCTGCTCGCTCCGCTCCGTGAACGTCGTGACGAACGCCAGGCAGAGCGCCGCGATGGCGAGCTTCCCCACCGACTGGAGGAGCGGACCGCGCAGCAGGATGAAGGTGTAACCCGCCACCAGCGGCGCCGCTACGGCGAGCACGCTGCCCGGTCCCGGCCCGGCCCGGGTGACCGCTACGGCGTACCTCCGGTCGGTGCGCGCGGCGAGGTAACCGATCAGCGCGAGACCCGCCACCATCCCGGCCGGGCCGAAGTCCACCCAGAACTCGGTCCACAGCGGGGCCGAGAGGTTGGTCATGTTCATCCCCATCCACTGCCCCACCCGGACCCCGGTGTCCTCGGGCTTCCCGCTCCAGGCCGCGCGCGGTACGAAGAAGAACGCGGAACCCGCGAGCTGGCGGCCGTACGTGTGGCCCCGGGTGTCCACCCAGGCGATGGTGTTGGCGAACATGACCGTCTGGTCGTAGTCCTTCGTCGCCAGCGGCTCGAAAGCCGAGGCCGACTGCACCGGCCGGTAGCCGCCGTCGTCGTACCGGAACCGGTCCGCGTACGGGAAGAGCACCAGCGCGCCGACCACCCCCATCGCCAGCACCGTGCGGTACACCGCCGCACTGCTCGGGAACGCGGTGAACAGCAGCGACACCAGGACCGTCAGGAACCAGTAACGCGCGTTCGAGATGGGGTTGTTGACGACCAGGTTGAGCAGGACCAGTGCGGACCACGCCAGCACCGTCGACGGCGAGCGCCGGGCCCGGCGCGAGGTCACCAGACGGCGCGTCCAGAAGAGCAGGGCCAGCAGCGCCGGTACCGTGCCGAAGCCCTTCAGGAACGCCGAGCCGACGTTCGACCCTTCCGAGGCGACCCCGCTCTCGGCCACGGACGCGCTGATCTCCTGACGGCTGGTGAAGAAGATCGCCGGGCCGCCGAGCTTCACCACGTAGTAGCCGCTCGCCGCGAACGCCACCAGCAACAGCAGCCGCAGCCGCGTACGGCTCGCGACCGCCGGACGTCCGCGCCGTGACCGAGTGCCGGCCGAGCGGCGCCGCAGCGGACGGCGGGAGGCCAGCAGGGCGCCCAGGTCGAACGCCGAACACCCCACCAGGATCATCGCGGTGGCCGTCACCAGGTCCGAACGGGGCCCCACCAGCGGAGTCGGGGTCTTCCCGATGACCGCCTGCGCCAACGGCGCCACACCCATCGCGATGTACACGAACATCCAGAAGACGCCCTGGAGCAGCCGGCGCCGGGTGGAGAGGATCATCGTCGCCAGCCGGGCACCCGCGTAACACGTCAGGACCAGTTGCAGCCAGAACACGACGTCCCGGGCGCCCGTCCCCGGCTGCGCCGCGACCACCGCGGGCAGGAAGACGACCAGGCCCAGGATCAGCGGCACCGCGAGCGCGCGGGAGAGCATCGCCCAGGCCAGCGGCCTCGCCACGGGCTCCAGGTGACCTCGGACGCCGCCCGCGCGGGCCCGCGCGGGCGGAGCCGTGTCGTACCCGGACGTCATGCGCCCCCCGTTCCGTGGACCTGCGAACACCCTAACGAATCAACCCACTTGAGGGTATGCGTTGGCTACTCTGTGAACACCGGCCGAGGTTGAGGGGAACCCTGGTGAAAATCCTGCACGTCGTCACGCTGCACACCCCGGACCACGCCTTCGGCGGTCCCACCCGGGTGGCGCTCAACCTCTCCAAGGTCCAGCGGGCGGCCGGTGACGACGCGCGGATCATGGCGCTGGGAGACGGCTTCGAACGCGGCGAACTACCCGCTGACATGGAGGGAGTTCCGGCCCATCTCCATCAAGCCCGTCACGTACTGCCGATGTTCGAGGTCAGCGGGATCACCTCGCTCGCGCTGCTGCGCGCCGCCCGCCGCGCCATGCGCGACGCCGACCTCGTGCACGTGCATCTCATGCGGGACCTGGTGACCCTGCCCGTCGCGCTCCTCGCGCTCGCGACGCGTACCCCGCTGGTCGTGCAGACCCACGGCATGATCGACCCGACCGAGAAGCCGGTGGCGAAGCTGACCGACCTGCTCGGCGTACGGAAGGTGCTGCGCGAGGCCGACGCCGTCCTGCACCTCACCGAGACGGAGCGCCTCGACGTCAACGCGGTGGCCGCACCGGTCGCCCTCACCCGCACGGTCCGGCTGGTGAACGGAGTACGCCCCCAGGAACGCAAACCCGCCCGCGAGCCCGGCCGGCCGCCCACCGTCCTCTTCCTCGCCCGCGTCCAGGAGCGTAAGCGGCCCGAGGACTTCGTCGCCGCGATGCCCGCCGTGCTCGCCGTACACCCGGGCGCCCGCTTCGTGCTGGCGGGCCCCGACACCGGGGCGCTGGCGGGCACCCTGGCGCTGGCGGAGCGGCTCGGCGTGGCCGGCTCCCTCGACCACGTCGGCCCGCTCGGCCACGAGGAGGTCCTGGCGGCCGGGCGCGAGGCCGACGTCTACGTCCTCCCGTCCATCGAGGAACCGCTCGGGGTCTCGGTCCTGGAGGCGATGTCGGTCGGTACGCCGGTCGTCATCACCCGCACCTGCGGCCTCGGCCCGGACGTGGCGAAGGCCGGAGCGGGCCGGGTGATCGACAGCCGGGTCGGCGAGGACGCGGCCAACGCCGCCAAGGTCGCCGGGGCCGTCCTGGAACTGCTGGAACCCGGCGCCGCCGCCGAGGCGGGCAAGGCGGCCTGGGATCTGGTCAACGCGGACTTCACCATCGACGTCGTCACCGCCACACTGCGCCGGACCTACGAGGAGGTGGTCGGGCGCACCCGCGGGCGACGGCGGGGGTGGGCCCTCAGCCGGTCCGGAGGTCGCGCACCCCGACGGTGAGCCGGGGCCACGGGTGCTCGAACGCTTCGGGGAAGAGGGGCGCGGTGCGCAGCTCCCCGCAGGGGCGGAAGTGGACGGTGGTGCCGGTGGTGCCGTGATCGGTGACCGGCGTCAGGTCCGTCACCGGGACCCCGTGTTCGTAGCGTTGCGTCCAGGCGCCGTCCGCCCGCCGGTTGGTGTGGACGAGCCACTCGCTGAGTGCCGCCACGACCGACATCCCGCGTCGCGGGTGCCCGTCGGGGAGGGTCCGCGCGCCGGGGTGGTCGAAGAACCGGAGGTCCTTGGTCGCCATGACCGGCTTCGTCACCGGGCGACCCCGCGCGTCGAGCCGGGTGTCCGTGCCCCGCCCGTCGTCCGCGACGGAGACCGAGCCGTCCGGGTGGAGGGTGACCGTGCAGTGCCCGCTTCCCCGGTCCTCCGCCTCGTCCGCCGCGTAGGCGATCACCTCCAGGACCAGATGGGCCGGGCCGCCGGGTGCGAACGCGGCCGGTTCGCCGCGGACTTCCGCGAGGTGGGCGTGGTCCACGGTGCTCGCCCAGTCGTGGGTGGTGTTGCGCCAGGGGGTTGCTTCCATGGGGGGATTCTTCCCGCACGGCCGGCCCCGGGCGTCACCGCCCGGCGAAGACGGGTGAGGGGCCCGCGCAGCCGCGGGCCCCTCACTCTGTCCTTCGGGCCGATCAGCCCTGATACGCGTCCAGTTCGGCGAGGAATCGCTCCCGGACCGAAGGCGCCGCCCAGGACACCTCGATGGCGTTCCGCTGGAGGAGGACCAGTTCCTCGTCGCTGAGGGCGGCCGGGCCGCGCAGTGCCGCGAGGTTCTCCGAGACGTACCCCGGGAAGTACGCCGGGTCGTCGGAGTTGACCGTGACCTTGACGCCCTGGTCCAGCAGCGCGCGGATCTCGGCGGCCTTCAGGCCGTCCGTGACATGGGCGTTGGAGATCGGGCACACGGTGAGGCCGAGGCCGCGCTCGACGATACGGGCCACCAGTGCCGGGTCCTCCAGGGCGTTGACCCCGTGGTCGATCCGGTCGACGCCGATCTCGTCGAGGACCTGGCGGATGTGCTCCGTGGAGTTCTTCTGGTCGACGTCGCAGTGCATCGTCAGCCGGAAGCCCTCGGCGCGGGCCCGGGCGAAGACCTCGCGGAACTTCACCGGCGGGTTGCCGGCCTCGTCCGAGTCCAGGCCGACACCGATGATCCACTCCTTGTACGGCAGCGCCTGGACGAGCGTCGCCATGGCGAACTCGGCCTGGAAGTCGCGCAGGAAGCACATCACCAGACGGCCCCGGAAGCCCGTCGCCCGCTCGGCGTCGTCCAGCGCCCGGGTCAGGCCGCGGATGACGGTGTCGAAGGCGACACCGCGCGCGGTGTGGGCCTGCGGGTCGAAGAAGATCTCCGCGTAACGGACGTTCTGGGAGTGCGCCTTGGCCGCGTAGGCGGCGGCCAGGTCGTAGAAGTCCGCCTCGGTGCGGAGCACGGACATGCCCTCGTAGTAGACGGCGAGGAAGCCGGGCAGGTCGTCGAAGTCGTACGCCTCGCGCAGCGCCGCCTCGTCGGCGTACGGCAGCTCCACGCCGTTGCGGCGGGCGAGCGCGAACTTCAGTCCGGGCTCCAGGGTGCCCTCGATGTGCAGGTGCAGTTCGCACTTGGGCAGACCCGCGACGAAGGGGTCCACGGTGACGGTCTCGGTCATGGCGATCTCCTCGGTAGGGCGCGTCAGTTGGCGGCGGGAAGCAGGACGTCGACGACGTCCTGGGTGGTGTAGCTGACGACACCCAGGTCGGTGACGGCGTACTCGGGAATCGCGGTGATCTCCAGGAAGATCAAGTAGCCGAAGGCCGAGGGGAGTTCGCAGCCGAGCGCGCGGGACGCCGCCTCCAGGCGGTCCTCCGCCTCCGCCATCTCCTCCGGGGTGATGTCGGCGACGATCCCGGCCACCGGCAGCGGCAGGAACTCCTTGATCACACCGCCGTCCACGACGACCTGGCCGCCGCCGTGCTCGGAGAGGTGGTTCACGGCCAGCGCCATGTCGGCCCGGTCGGCGCCCACGCAGACGATGTTGTTGTCGTCGGGGGCGGCGGAGGAGGCGATGGCACCCGACCGCAAGCCGAAGCCGTTGATCATGGCGGTGACGGTGGCGCCGTCGTTCTTGCCGTACCGCTCCGAGACCGTGACGTACAGCGCGTCCTGCGCGAGGTCGGCGCGGACGGTGCCGTCGACCACCGGCAGCGTCATCTCGACGCCCTTGCGGACGAACGGGACGGTGCGGTCCATCTCCACGACCAGGACGCGGGCCTCGTCGCCCTCGGCGGCGATACCGACGCCCTCCGGCGCGAGCGGGGCCACCCGGAAGGCGGGGGAGAGCGCGGGGGTACGCACGGGCGGCTGCGGGGCGCGCAGGGTGTGGCCGTTCTCCGCGACCAGCTCGCCGCGCGCGAAGACCCGCTCCACCTGGAAGGACTCGGGGGAGTCGACGATCAGGACGTCCGCGAAGCGGCCCGGCGTGATCGAGCCGACGAGGTGGTCGATGCGGTACATCTCGGCGCAGTTCAGGGTGGCCATCTGGATCGCCTCGACCGGGCGGACACCGGCCTTGATCGCCATCCGGACCAGCTTGTCGAGGTGGCCCTCGCGGATGATGTCGGCGACGTGCATGTCGTCGGTGCAGAACCCGACGTGCCGGGACTGGGCGCCGAACTCGGTGACGGTGCGCACGTTCTCGTTCATGAAGTGCGCGACCGAGGACTCGCGGATGAGCAGCGACATGCCGGCCCGCAGCTTCTGGAGGGCCTCCTCGGCGGTGTAGCTCTCGTGGTCGAGGCGGACGCCCGCCGCCGACAGCGCGTTGATGGTGGTCTGCGCGGCCATCGGGGCGCAGCCGAAGATCGGCAGCCGGTTGCGGTGGGCGAGTTCGAGGGCGCGCAGCACCTTCTCGTCGCGGTTGAGGACGAATTCGGCGACCGTCTCCCAGACCCCGAAGCACTCGGCCCAGCCCTGGGTCTCCTCGTGCTCCTCCGGTCCGAAGGTGAAGCCGACCGTGGTCTCGGGCAGGGTGTACGGCGTTTTGAAGGGGGCGCCCCAGAAGATCTTCATCGGGCCGGCGTCGGCCTCCCGCAGCGCCTCGCGGACCCCTTCGAGACCGGCCACGACGAGGAACTGGTCGAGGCCGGAGATCACCGAGGTGGTCCCGTAGCGGACCGCCGCGTCCGCGAACATCGTCACCGAGAGCTTGGAGCACTCCAGGTGGAGGTGGCCGTCGATGAGCCCCGGGGTGAGGTACTTGCCGGTGGCGTCGACGAATTCGGTGTCCGGCCCCTCGTAGGCGGTGACGTCACCGGTGGCGGCGATCCGCTCGCCGGTGATCGCGACGTCCGCCGGGTAGATCTCGCCGGTGTGGACGTTGACGAGCTGCCCGCCCTTGATGATCCGGTCGGCCTTGACGACCCCTTCGGAGGCGTCGATGAGGCTGCGGAGGCTGGGGTGGTTCATGGGGTTCGCTCCAGGGCGGGTCGAGAAGGTGGTGAAGAGGGGGGAGGGGAGGCGGCCCGGGCGCCGAGTGTGCGGCGCCCGGCCACCGTTCAGGCGTCGAGGACGAGTTCCGCCTCGGCGCGCACGGTGCTGCGGGCGAGCAGCCAGTACACGACGCCCGCGACGAGGGCACCGGCGAAGACCGACAGGTCCAGGCCGCCGGCCGCGTCGGAGAGCGGGCCGACGAACACCGTGGAGTCGACCCAGAGAATGGCGGCCCCGAAGCCGAGGAGCACCGCGATCAGACCGGCCGGGCGTACGCCGCCCTTGTGCCAGTAGATGCCCTTGGCCCCGGTCTCCCGGGGGAAGAGCGAGGGCACGTGGTAACGGCCCCGGCGCAGCGCCCAGTCGGTGAGGTAGACGGCGGCCCACGGTCCGAGCCAGAGCACGATCAGGCTGAGGAAGTTCGACAGCAGGGTGTAGAAGTCCGCGGAGAACACGGCCCACAGGGTGATCGCGGTGCACAGGGTCAGGTCCACGAAGACGACCATCCACCGCTTCACCGGGAGGCCGACGGCCAGCAGGTTCAGGCCGGAGGAGTACATGTCGGTGGTGTTCACCGCGAGCAGCGACACGATCGCGAGCAGCAGGTACGGGGTGACGAACCAGCCGGGCAGCACCTCCGGGAGCCCCGAGATCGGGTCGGCGGCGTTGGTGGTCGCGGTGGCGACGGCGGCGCCGAGGATCTGGAGCGCGATGTTGGGCACCATGCCGCCGAGCGCGGCGCAGGTGAACACCTTGCGGGGCGCGGCGTCGGCCGGGAGGTAGCGCGAGTAGTCGCTGCCCATGTCCGCCCAGGACAGCCCGCCCGAGGCGGTGACCATGGCCAGGACGAGGGAGATCGTCACCACCGAAGGCGCGGAGCCGTGGGTGGCGAAGTCCGCCTTCGGGAAGACGAGGAACGCCATCACGACGAACATCGCGGCGAAGATCCAGGCGAAGTACTTCTGCACCTTCATGATCAGGTGGTAGCCGGAGAGCGGCAGGAGCATCTGGAGCACCGCCGCGATCGCGATGGTCACCAGCTTCAGCGGGGTGCCGGTGTGGATGCCCGCCTGCTCGAAGAGGGCGAGGCCCGCGAGCACGATGAGAACCATGCCGCCCGCCTCGAAGCCGACCAGCATCACCCAGCTGAGCAGCGCCGGCAGTCGTCCGCCGTTCGGCCCGAAGGAAGCCCGGGAGACCGAGTGCGTGGAGGTGCCGGTGCGCGGGCCCTGGAGGCTGGTCAGGCCGGTGACGGTGAAGCCGAGGATGTTGCCGACCACGATCAGCGCGACGGCGTACCAGAACGAGAGGCCGAAGGAGACGACCAGCGCCCCGTAGACGACGGTGAAGACGGTGGTGTTGGTGCCGGCCCACAGTCCGAAGAGGCGGCCGGGGCCGCCTTGGCGCTCGGAGGCGGGGACGGCGTCGATGCCACGCTGCTCGACCGTGAAGACGGACGTCGGGGACGTCCCGTCGACGTGGGCCGCGTGGTCGGTGGATCCGGGCGGGGCGGTGGCGGTGGCCTCGGCCATGGTCGGCAGACGTCCTTTGCGGACTCGCGTCCCGGCCTGGAGGGACGGGACGAGGGATGTACGGGGAGTTCCGGAACGAGCCGGGTGACCGCACGGCGGTGTGCGGGGGGTGGAGCGGGGGGAGAGCGGTGAGGCGGGGGGCCGTGCGGCGCGGCTCGGGCGGGGGAACCCGGCGCGCCGCACGCATGCCAAAACGTTTTGGCAACAGCCCGCAGGGAAGTGCGCAAACGTTTTGGCAATGATCCGGACCGTACTGCCTAAACGTTTTGGCAGTCAACCGGTAAGCTCGCCGCCATGTCAGACGTCACAGAGCCGGACCCGCGCGGCACCCCTCGCACGCCCCGCACCTCCGGCGCCGCGACGACCGGCGGACCCGCGCCCCGCACCTCCGGCGCCGCGACGACCGGCGGACCCAGGCGCCGCACCTCCGGCGCGGCGAAGACCGGTGGGCTGCGCGAGGTGGCCCACCGTGCGGGTGTCTCGGTCACCACCGCCTCCCACGCCCTCAACGGCGTGGGCAGGGTCGGCGCCGAGACCCGGGAACGCGTGCTGGCGGTCGCCGCCGAGATCGGCTACCGCGCCAACCCCAACGCCCGGGGGCTGCGCGGCGCCCGAACCGGACTGCTCGGCCTGACGCACCGCTCCGCCGTGGAGGGCGGGGTCACCGACATCGAGTACTTCGTCAAGATCGTCAATGCCGCCACCTGGACGGCGATGGCCCACGACTACTCCCTCGTGCTCGTCCCGCCCTCGCTCGACGGCCGCCCCTTCGAGTCGCTGCCGCTGGACGGGACGATCGTCATCGACCCGCTCACCGACGACCCGCTGCTCACCCGGCTCTCCGGCATGGGCGTCCCCGTCGTCACCACCGGCCGGGACCTCGCCCGTAAGGACGCCTTCCCTTGGGTCGACAACGAACTGTCCACCTGCGCGCTGGCCGCCTTCGACCACCTCGCCGCCACCGGCGCCCGCCGGATCGGTCTGCTGACCGGCTCGACCGGCCAGTCCTACGACGAGGACGCGGCCCGCGCCTACCGCGACTGGTGCGCCCGCACCGGAAACCCGGTACTGATCGACCGGGCGGAACCCGGCACCGACTCCACCGACGCCGCGCGCAGGCTGCTCGACCGGCCGGACCGCCCCGACGCGCTCTACGTCGTGATGGAGAAGTTCGGGTTCGCCACCCTCGCGGTCTGCCGTGAACTCGGCCTCGGGGTGCCCGAGGACGTCCAGATCGTCGTCG
The DNA here is from genome assembly GCF_053592415.1 of Streptomyces sp. NPDC002690. Lineage (NCBI taxonomy): Bacteria > Bacillati > Actinomycetota > Actinomycetes > Kitasatosporales > Streptomycetaceae > Streptomyces > Streptomyces sp. NPDC002690. Next base: position 34,250 of record NZ_JBSFVR010000027.1, read on the forward strand.
GTGCCGACGGCGAGTTCGCCCGCAGCGCCCGCCCCGCGCTCACCGCGCTGGACTTGGCGCCCGAGGAGATCGGCAAGCAGGCGGCGCAGCTCCTGATAGAGCTGGTGCAGGGCGGCGGCACGGTGGCCGAGGGCCTGCCCCGGCACCGGCTGGTCGCCGCCACCCTGCTGCGGCGCGCCTCCACCCGGAAGCCGTCCTGAGGTACACGGAAACGGGCCCGGGGGCCGCGCGAACTTCGCGCGGCCCCCGGGCCGTTCCCCCATGAGAAGCGTCAACCCTGCGGCTTTTCGCGTGACTTGAGCGCGATCTGCCAGCGGTAGAAGCTCATCGCGAGGGCGAAGTCGAGCCCCGCCCGGCCGTCGAGGAACCCGCGCCGGTAGACGTACATGTACGCGAACGACACCAGCGGCTTGAACGGCGCCTTGTGGAACAGCTGCCCCTGGCGGGACTTGACCCGGCGGACCTGCTCCTTGACGTCGGGGTGGTGCTCCAGCCAGGCCTCCCAGTCGGAGTACCGGTTGTGGCGCTCGAACCACGCGGTCACCGGGTCGAGGTCCTGGTGCTCGATGGGGTTGCGCAGCGCCTGGGCGGAGTCGGCGACGGGCTGGTAGTGGCCCTCGACCTCGCCGATGCCGGGGGCCGCGAGGTCGCCGACCTCCGGGTAGGCGCAGCGGGTGCGGTCGGTCAGGGAGCGTTTGCGGATGGTGTAGCCGTGGCGCAGCCGCTTGCCGGAGAACCAGTAGCCGAGCGGGATGTCGTACGCGGCCGGCTTCGGCGTGGCGGGATCGGCGAAGATCGCGCGGAGTTCGGCGAGCAGGCCGGGACTGAGCCGTTCGTCGCCGTCCAGCACCAGGATCCAGTCGATGTCGGTGCGGACGTTCTCCAGGCACCACTGCTTCTTCCGGGGGTGGCCGCCGTCCCAGGTGTACTCGACCACCTCCGCGCCGCACTCGGCGGCGATCTTCGCCGTGTCGTCGGTGCTGTGGGAGTCCACCACGACGACCGCCTCGAAGTGGCCGAGCACGGAGTTGACCGCCTCGGCGATGTTGAGGCCCTCGTTCTTGGTGGGGATCGCCACGGCGATGGGCAGCTTGCTCAACTCTTGTCTCCTTCGGGCAGCCAGGCGTAGCAGCCTGTGGAGGTGAAGGCGCGGGCGGCCGTGGGGAGGGTGATCCGCACCGGCTGACCGTTCGCGGAGGAACCCTGGTCGAGTACCTTGCCTCCGGCTCCCTCGGTCCGCCAGGTGCAGGCGGTGGTGGGGGAGACGGAGCGGTAGGCGCCGGGTCGCAGTTCCTTGCCGGTGTGGGTGCCGTCCGCGTAACCGAGCGCGGCCTCGTCCACCAGGTCCTGGTGTCCGGTGCAGAGGTGGGTCACGGCCGGTGCGGCGTCGGGCACTTCACCGGTGACGATGGAGCCCACGGCGATCCGGCGGTCGGCCTTGACCAGGAAGTCGAGCTTGTCGCAGGTCTCCTGGCCCGTCTGGAGGACGGCGGCCGGGTCCATGCCCTTGGGTACCCGGTCGGTGAGGTACTCCTTCTCCCTCTTGGTGAACGTGCCGGTGGCGGGCGTGAGTTCGTCGGTGGGGACTTTGGGCCCGGAGGCGTCCGGGGCCGGAGCCGCGTCCGCCCCGGAAGCTCCTGAAGCCCCGGACCGGGCGTCGTGGGTCGGTGCGGCGGCCGTGGGCCCCGCGACGGAGGGCCCGGAGGCCGCGGGGCGTGGTGCGTCCGCGGCCTCCGGGCCGTTCCCGTCGTGGGACGAGCCGCACGCGGCCAGCGCCGCCGTCAGGATGACGACGGCGGCGCCGGCCAGGAGCGGGTTCCTCATCAGCCCGTCCTGAGGGCGTAGTGCGCGGCGATCTGGGTACCGCTCAGCGCCGTCGGGTAGACGGCCGTCTCGTCGAGCTGACCGGCGAAGTAGGTGCTGGTCGGAGCGGACGGCCAGCCGTTGAGGTTGTCGCCGCCGACCCGCCAGTAGCCGTTGTAGCTCTGGTTGGTCTTGTACGAGGAGTTGGACGCGCGCAGTACGCCGTCCACGTAGATCGCGATGCCCCCGCTCCCCTGGGTGGCGACGACGTGGTGCCACGCGCCGTTGTTGTAGGCGGCCGGGGTGGTGACGGTGCGGGTGGCGCTGTCGTGGACGCCGAACACCAGCCTCCCGTCGTTCGTCATGTAGACGTGCTTGTCGTAGTTCGTGCTGGTCTGCATCGTCAGGTTCCCGAAGCCGATGAGCTTGCCGCCCTTGGTCGTGGTGGTCTTGAACCAGGTCTCGACGGAGAAGGCGCTCGGCTGGGCGTGCCGCCGGTTGCTGTACGCGTACTCGTCCGTGCCGTTGAACCCGATCGCCGTGGACGCGCCCGCGACGGCGGCCGGGGTCTGACGGTAGGACGGGGCGTTGCGCAGGAACCCGCTGTCCAGCCCGGTCCCGGTGTCCGCCGCGAAGGTCGACGTGCCCTCGTCGTAACGCCAGTAGAGTGAAGCGCCGTCGGCAAGCACCTTCGCCGGGTACGCCTCCGCGGCCGAGGCCACGGTGGCCGAGAGGGCGGGGGACTTGGCGCTGGTGTTGGTGCCGTCACTCGCGGTGATCCGGTACGAGTGCGTCTCGCCGGCCGCCACCGCGGTGTCGGTCCAGCGCAGTTGCGGACGGTCCCAGAAGAGCGAGGTGCCGGTCGTGGTGTACACCGGGGTGGTGGCCCCGTCCTTGTAGATCCGGTAGGTCAGCACACCGTCGTCGGTGTCGAAGCTGGTCTGCCAGTTGACGTCGATCCGTCCCGGTACGACGGTGGACAGCTGGACGTTGGGCACCCAGGGGGCGACCGTGTCGGGGCCGTCCGCGAACCGGGTCAGACCCTGCTGGGCCGCCGCGTTGACGGTGGTGAACTCGCCGCCGACCCACAGGTAGTGGTGTCCGCCGCTGTCCGTCTGCGCCATCACCCGGGGGCCGACCGGCTCACCGATGCCGTCGTTGGTGTCCGGGAACCACGGCAGCAGCTGCGGGTCGTTCACCGACTGCGCCAGCAGGTGCTTGCGCGGCTGGTCGGGGAACTCGCCCATGCTGGAGCAGTCGTGGGCGTGACTGCCGCTGTAGAGCACCCCGGAGTGGACCAGCACCGCCTGGGTGGCACCCAGGCAGGTGTCCCGCCAGCGCTGCTGGAAGTCGTCCAGGTCGACCGCGATGCGGCCGTCGAACACCCCTCCGCCGGTGCCCTCGTTGGCGGTGTAGAAGCCGGTGGCGTCGGAGGTGATGTCCTGCGTGGTGGAGGTGTTCGGGATGAAACCCGGATACGCCGTGGTCACGGCACCCGTCGTCGCGTCCACCACGGCCAGCGCGTGCGTGGTGGTGCCGTTGACGGTGAAGAAGTCGCCGCCGAGCACCACGTGCTGCCCGTCCGGGGTCACCTCGACCGCCCGGGCGACCTCGTCGGCGTTGGCGGTGAACGGCAGCAGGTCGGCCCCGGTGGTGACGGCGGCGAACTTGTTGCGGGTCTGGCCGCCCACGCTGTTGAAGTCACCGCCCAGATAGACGGTGTCGGTGGTGACGGCGATGGTCCGGACGGTCGCCGAGACGGCGATCTTGAAGTCGTCGCGCGGGGTGCAGGTGGCCGTGTCGATCGCCGCGACGTTGCTGACCCCGACCCCGTTCACCGACCCGAACTGGCCGCCCGCGTAGAGCGTCTGCCCGTCCGGGGAGAGGGTGAGGGCGCGCACCGTCGCGGTACCCGAGGAGAGCGTGAACGACAGGGAACAGCCGGTCGGCGCACCGGTCGCCGCGTCGAACGCGGCGAAGTTCACCGCCGGGGTCTCCGAGGTGCCGGCCGCGGCGTCCGGCGGACGCACGGTGGAGAAGGTGCCGCCGGCGTAGACCACGCCGGCGTTCGCGGCCATCGACCAGACGATGCCGTTGGTCTGCCAGGTGGAGAGGTCGTCGGCGGTGACCGTCACCGGCGGCGTCAGCGAAGCCGCCGGCGAAGTCCCGGCCGCTGTCGCGGTCAGGGCTCCGGCCAGCAGGCAGAGGGCGGCGGAGGCGGCGCGCCTGCGGCCGCGTCCGGCGGATCTCCGCCCCGTACGTCCGTTCATCATTCAGCTCCGAAGGTGAGAACGAGCTGCGGCCGGTAGGCCGCGGTGGAGATCTCGCTCGACCAGATACGGAGGCTGTCCGTACCGGCGTTGGTCAGAGCGAGTGAGGTGGTGGAGCCGAGGGCTCCGCCCAGGGCCGACGCGTCGAGCGCCACCGTGTAGCCGGTGGACACCGCCGTCGCGCCGGTGATGGTCCCCAGCACGGTCGCACCGAGCGCCGGCCGGGTGTTGTAGGTGACCGTCGATTCGGTCCAGGCGCCGGTGACCTGCACCACCTGGTGGCTCTCGGCGGAACCGGCCGTCGAGTCCGAGGAGGTGCGGAAGTCGATCCGGGCGCCCTTGAGCACCTGGCCGGCGGGGGCCGCCGGCAGGTCGTAGCGGAGGTAGCCCACGTACGCGGTGGTGCCGCGCGAGGCGAGCTGGTTGTCGTTGTAGTTCGTGTTCGGGGCGACGCTGTTGACGTACGCGTCCTCCACCGGGGTGAGCGTGACCGTGGTGTCCGCACCGCCGTCGCCGCCGCCCCCGTCGCCGCCGCCCGGGGCGGGCGGCGCGTCCGCGAGGTCGTAGTGCCCGGCGACCTGCGCCGCGGTCAGGACCGTCGGGTAGACGGCCGTCTCGTCCACCTGCCCGGCGAGGTAGGTGCTGGTCGGACGGTTCGGCCAGGCGTTGTTCATGGCGTCGCCGCCGACCCGCCAGTACCCGTCGTACGAACGGTTCCCGGTCGCCGCGTTGGTACCGGCCACCGTGCCGTCCACGTACAGCACCATGCCCGCCGGGCCCTGCGTGGCGACCATGTGGTGCCAGGCACCGTCGTTGAAGCTGCCGCTGGTGGTGATCGTCGGGCGGGCGTTGCTGCTGCCCGTCTGGACCCCGAAGGCGAGCCGTCCGTCGTCCGTCAGATAGACGATCTTGTCGGAGATGGTGCTGGTGTGGCCCGTGTCGACACCGATGTTGTTGCCGAAGCCGATGATCCGGCCACCGGTCGTCGACGTCGTACGGAACCAGGTCTCCACCGAGTAGGGCGACGGCGAGGTGAGGTGGTGCAGCCGGTCGCTGTAGACGTACTCGTCCGTGCCGTTCAGGCCCAGCGCGGTCGAACCGGCCACCGCCCCGGCCGCCCGGTACGTCGGCGCGTTGACGTACACGCCCCCGTCGAGCCCCTCCGAGGCGTCCGCGGCGAACGCCCCGCCCGTCTCGTCGTAGCGCCAGTACAGCCCGGCACCGTCCGCCAGCACCTTCTCCTGGTACGGGGAGGCGGCGGCCGAGGCGGTCGCGGAGACCGGGACGGCGGCGGACTGGGCGCTGGTGTTGGTGCCGTCGCTCGCGCTGACCCGGTAGGAGTACGTCTGCCCGGCCACCACGTCCGTATCGGTGAAGACCAGCTGCGGACGGCTGAAGAACAGCGAGGAACCGGTGGTGGTGTACACCGGGGTCGACGCGCCGTCGCGGTACACCCGGTAGGTCAGCGAGGAGTCGTCCAGGTCCAGCGAGGAGCGCCAGGCCACCTTCACTTGCCCGGCCCGGGGCGCGGACACGCTCACCACCGGCACGGCGGGCGCCCCCGTGTCCGGGGTGTTGGCGAACCGGGTCAGCCCCTGCTGGGACGAACCGTTGACGGTGGTGAACTCGCCGCCCACCCAGAGGAAGTCGCGCCCGTCCCGGCCGGCGACGGTCAGCGCGCGCGGCCCGACCGGTTCACCGATGCCGTCGTTGGTGTCCGGCAGCCACCCCAGCATGGCCGGGTCGTCCACCGACTGGGCGGACAGGTGCTTGCGGACCTGGTTCGGGAACTCGCCCATGGTGGAGCAGTCGTGCACATGGCTGCCCGCGTACAGCACACCCCGGTACACCCGGAGCGCCTGGGTGGCGCCCTGGCAGGTGTCGCGCCAGCGCTGCCCGAAGCCGTCCAGCTCCATGGCGAGGCGCCCGTCGAAGGAGTTGCCCCCCATGCCCTCGCCCGCGACGTACCAGCCACCGGAAGCCTGGTCCGTGACGATGTCCTTGATGACCGCGCTCGCCGGGACGAAACCGTTCGGATAGGTGTGGGTGAGCGCGCCGGACGTCACGTCCGTCACCGCGAGCGCGTGCGTCGCGGTACCACCAACCGTGGTGAAGTCGCCGCCGATCAGCACCGATTGGCCGTCCGGGGTGACCTTCAGAGCCCGTCCCGGGTCGTCCGCGTCCGGGTTCCACGCCGTCAGCGCACCCGACGGGGTCACCGCCCCGAAGAAGCGCCGGGCGCTCCCGTTGACCGTCTGGAAGTCACCACCCGCGTACACCGTTCCGTCCGCCGCCACGTCCAGCGCCCGCACGGTCGCACCGAAATTGGGGGCGAACCCCGAACGCACGGTGCAGTTGGCGGTGTTGACGGCGACCAGGCCGTTGGCGGCCGTGCCGTTGACCGCTTGGAAGTAACCGCCCGCGTAGAGCGTCGACTTGTCGGGCGACAGGGCGAACGCGCGTACCGTGGCGGTGCCGCTGCTCCGGGTGAAGGAGAGCGAGCAGCCGGCCGGAGCACCGGTCGCGGCGTTGAACGCCGCGAAGTTGACCGCCGCGACCGAGCCGGTCCCGCCCGCCGCCACCCCGGCGGGCCGGATCTGCGAGAAGGTGCCGCCCGCGTAGACGACCCCGTTCGCTTCCGCCAGCGCCCAGACGATGCCGTTGGTCTGGTAGGTGGACAGGTTGTCGGCGGTGAACCCGACCGGTGGGGTCAGCGACGCGGCCGGGGGAGCGCCCGCCGCCGAGGCGGACAGCACTCCCGCCGCCAGTGCCAGGACCGTCGCGCAGATCCCGCCCCGGCTCCGGCCGGCGCGGCGTGGCGCGCTCGCCCCTCGCGCGCCCAATCTTCCCGCGCTCACCCGTCCCGCGCTCACCCGTCCCGCGCTCACCCGTCCCGCGCTC
>NZ_JBSFVR010000028.1:0-41167 GCF_053592415.1 Streptomyces sp. NPDC002690
GCTCCGGCGGATTCGCGGGCCGGCCGAAGTCGAAGCCGATCATCGACGCGGGGCCGCAGGCGCCGAGCCCCCGAGCGGAACGGTTTCGGCAGGTCCCGGCCGCGCCCGGGACCGTGTCCCCCGATGCGCCGTTCCGCGCGCCCCCGCAGGGTGTCGCGGGCTCGTCGGCGCCTAGTAGGGTGACGGACTCGGGGCCCACTGCACCGGTTCGAGAGGTGGGGTACGGGAAAATGGCTGTCGGCATGAGCAGGCCGCGTCGGACGGGGACCACCGTCGTCCGCCCCGGGGCGGACGAGTACGGAGCGGGCGCCTTCGCCCCCTCGGACGTCCTCCTCGGCGTCGAGCCGGACGACCTGCCGGACGGACTGATCGTCGCCGACCGCACCGGGCGCATCGTCTGCTTCAACGCCGCCGCGGTCCGGATCACCTCCATCGCACGGGAAACCGCCCTCGGCAGTCACCTGGAACACGCGCTGCCCCTCGAAGACCTCAAGGGCCGCCGCTGGTGGACCCTGACCGACCCGTACGGCGGTCTCTCCACCCGCGTCGGCCAGCCCGAGCGCAACCTGCTGCTCCCCGGCGGGCGCGAGGTCCTCGTCTCCGCGCGGTACGTCCGCGATCACCCCACCGGGCCCGTCCGCCGGGTGGTCGTCTCGCTCCGCTCGACCGAGGCCCGCCGACGCACCGAGCGCAGCCACTCCGACCTCATCGCCACCGTCGCCCACGAACTGCGCTCCCCGCTGACCTCCGTCAAGGGGTTCACCGCCACGCTGCTCGCCAAGTGGGAACGTTTCTCCGACGACCAGAAGCGGCTCATGCTGGAAACGGTCGACGCCGACGCCGGCCGCATCACCCGGCTCATCGCCGAACTGCTCGACATCTCCCGGATCGACTCCGGCCGGCTTGAGCTGCGCCGCCAGCCGGTCGACATCTCCGCCGCCGTCGCCCGCCACGTCCAGGCCCTCGTCGCCAGCGGCCAGTCGCCCGACCGCTTCCTCGTCCGCACCGAGCACCCCCTGCCCGATCTCTGGGCCGACCCGGACAAGGTCGATCAAGTGCTGGGCAATCTGCTGGAAAACGCGGTGCGCCACGGCGAGGGAACTGTCACGATCGACATCGCACCCGCCCCGGCGGACAACGACGAGACAGGAACGGCGGTCACCGTGAGCGACGAAGGGCCCGGCATCCCCGAGGAGTCGATGGCCCGCGTCTTCACCCGCTTCTGGCGCGGCAGCAAGCGCGGTGGCACCGGTCTGGGCCTCTACATCGTCAAGGGCATCGTGGCCGCCCACGGCGGCACCATCACCGTCGACCGGGCCCCCGGCGGGGGTGCGGAGTTTCGATTTATCCTGCCCGTGAGCACCCCCGCGTACCTGCGCTGATCAGGATCGCGCGGCGGGATCGGGCGCCTTCGCACCGAGCGGTGGAGGGCCTCCGAGCAGCCCACGGGCTTCGTACCACCCCCACGGCCTTTAGACTCGACCTTTGGCACCTTTGCGTCCTCCTGCCGTCGAGCAGGGCCACGGGGGTCTCGGGGTGTCCCCCGATACGGGCAGTATCAGCCAATCGGAAGCACGGGAAGAGATGTCGGCACCGAACAAGTCGTACGACCCAGTCGAGGTCGAGGCACTGAAACCGGAAGAGATCGAGCGCATGCGGGACGAGGCGTTCGCCGCCTTCGCCGCCGCGGGCGACCTCGACGCGCTCGCCCAGGCGAAGACCGCGCACACCGGGGGTACCTCGCCGCTGTCGCTCGCCAACCGCGAGATCGGAGCCCTGCCGCCGCAGGCCAAGGCCGAGGCGGGCAAGCGCGTGGGCCAGGCCCGCGGCGCCGTCTCCAAGGCCCTGGCCGCGCGCCAGGCCGAGCTGGAGGCCGAGCGCGACGCCCGGGTGCTCGTCGAGGAGGCCGTGGACGTCACGCTGCCCTACGACCGCGTCCCGGCCGGCGCCCGCCACCCGCTGACGACCCTCATGGAGCGCGTCGCGGACGTCTTCGTGGCCATGGGCTACGAGATCGCGGAGGGCCCCGAGGTCGAGGCGGAGTGGTTCAACTTCGACGCCCTCAACTTCGTGCCCGACCACCCGGCCCGCCAGATGCAGGACACCTTCTTCGTCCGCCGCACGACGGCCGACGGCCGTCCCACCGAGGGCGACGAGTCCGGCGTGGTGCTGCGTACCCACACCTCGCCCGTCCAGGCGCGCTCGCTGCTCAGCCGCAAGCCCCCCGTCTACGTGGTCTGCCCCGGCCGGGTCTACCGCACCGACGAGCTCGACGCGACGCACACCCCGGTCTTCCACCAGATCGAGCTGCTCGCGATCGACGAGGGCCTCACCATGGCCGACCTCAAGGGCACCCTGGACCACATGGTGCAGGCGCTCTTCGGCCCGGACATGAAGACCCGGCTGCGGCCGAACTACTTCCCGTTCACCGAGCCGTCCGCCGAGATGGACATGGTCTGTTTCGTCTGCCGCGGCGAGTCCGTCGGCAACCCCGACCGCCCCTGCCGCACCTGCGGCAGCGAGGGCTGGATCGAGCTGGGCGGCTGCGGAATGGTCAACCCGAAGGTGCTCGTCGCCTGCGGTGTGGACCCCGAGAAGTACAGCGGATTCGCCTTCGGGTTCGGCATCGAACGGATGCTGATGTTCCGCCACAACGTCGAAGACATGCGAGACCTGGTCGAGGGTGACGTCCGGTTCACCCGACCGTTCGGGATGGAGATCTGATGCGCGTCCCGCTTTCCTGGCTGCGGGAATACGTCGACCTGCCGGCTTCCGAGACCGGCCGTGACGTGCAGGCCAAGCTCGTCGACGCCGGTTTCGAGGTCGAGACCGTCGAGCGGACCGGCGCCGGCCTCAGCGGCCCGCTGGTCGTCGGACAGGTACTGACCATCGAGGAGCTGGAGGGCTTCAAGAAGCCCATCCGCTTCTGCACCGTCGACGTCGGCACGGCCAACGGCACCGGCGAACCGCAGGAGATCGTCTGCGGCGCCCGCAACTTCGCCGTCGGCGACAAGGTCGTCGTGGTCCTCCCCGGCGCCGTCCTGCCCGGCGACTTCGCGATCGCCGCACGCAAGACGTACGGCAAGACCTCGCACGGCATGATCTGCTCCACCGACGAGCTCGGCATGGGCGACGACGGCACCCACGGCATCATCGTGCTGTCGCCGGAGACCGAGGTGGGCACCGACGCGATCGAGCTGCTCCAGCTCGTCGACGAGGTCCTCGACATCGCCGTCACCCCGGACCGCGGTTACGCCCTGTCGATGCGCGGCATCGCCCGCGAGGCCGCCACCGCGTACGGGCTGCCGCTGCGCGACCCGGCACTGATCGACGTACCCGCACCGAACGCGTACGGCTACCCGGTCCGGATCACCGACCCCTTCGGCTGCCCGCGCTTCACCGCGCGCACCGTCACCGGTCTCGACCCCGAGGCCCGCTCGCCGATCTGGATGACGCGCCGGCTGCAGAAGGCCGGCATGCGCGCGGTCTCGCTCGCCGTCGACATCACCAACTACGTGATGCTGGAGCTCGGCCAGCCGCTGCACGCCTACGACCGCACCCGCGTCGAAGGCCCCATCGGCGTCCGCCGCGCCCAGCAGGGCGAGAAGCTCACCACTCTCGACGGTGTCGTGCGCGTCCTGGACGCCGAGGACCTCGTCATCACCGACGACCGGGGCCCCATCGGCCTGGCCGGTGTCATGGGCGGCGCCCACACGGAGATCGCCGACAGCGGCACCGAGTCCGCCGCCACCACCGAGGTCGTCATCGAGGCCGCGAACTTCGACGCGCTCTCGATCGCCCGTACCTCGCGCCGGCACAAGCTGTCCTCCGAGGCGTCCAAGCGCTTCGAGCGCGGCGTGGACCCGCAGGCCGCCGCCGCTGCCGCGCAGCGCACCGTCGACCTGCTGGTGCTGCTCGCCGGCGGCACCGCCGAGGCGGGCGTCACCGAGATCAGTGCCCCGTCCGCGCCCCGCACCATCGCGATGCCCGCGAACCACCCCAGCCGGGTGGCCGGTGTCGACTACGGCCGTGAGATCGTCGTCCGCCGCCTCCAGGAGGTCGGTTGCGACGTCTACGGGCAGGACGACCTCCTGGTCACCGTGCCGTCCTGGCGCCCCGACCTGAGCGAGCCGAACGACCTCGCCGAAGAGGTCATCCGGCTGGAGGGTTACGAGAACCTCCCGTCCACCCTGCCGACCCCGCCCTCGGGCCGCGGTCTCACCGACCGCCAGCGGCTCGGCCGCCGCATCGGCCGCGCCCTGGCCGGCGCCGGATACGTCGAGGCGCTGAACTACCCGTTCATCGGGAGCGCCGTCCTCGACCAGCTCGGCCTGGACACCGACGACGCCCGGCGCCGCACGGTCCTGCTCGCCAACCCGCTCTCCGACGAGGAGCCTGCGCTGCGCACCACGCTGCTGCCGGGCCTCTTCGGCGCGCTGCGGCGCAACGACGGCCGGGGCTCCCACGACCTCGCCCTCTTCGAGACCGGGCTGGTCTTCCGGCCGACCGGTCACGAGACGCAGGCCGTCCGGCTCCCGGTGGACCGGCGTCCCTCGGAAGAGGAGATCGCCGCGCTCAACACCTCCCTGCCGCGTCAGCCGCGCCACGCCGCCGTCGTCCTCGCGGGCGCCCGCGAGCAGGCCGGCTGGTGGGGCAAGGGCCGCCCGGCCACCTGGGCGGACGCCGTCGAGGCGGCACGCACCCTCGCCCGCGAGGCGGGCGTGGAGGTGACGGTCCGCGCCGACCGGCACGCCCCGTGGCACCCCGGCCGCTGCGCCGCGCTGTACGTCACGGTGAACGGCGAGGAGACCCTCCTCGGACACGCGGGCGAACTCCACCCGCGCGTCGTCAAGGAGCTGCACCTCCCCGAGCGCACCAGCGCCATGGAGATCGAGATCGACGTCCTGGAGCGGGCCGCCGAAGGCGCGCTCCGCGCCCCCCGGATCTCCACCTTCCCGGTGGCGACCCAGGACATCGCGCTCATCGTCCCCGCCGACGTCCCCGCGGCCGAGGTCGAGGCGACGCTCCGCGAGGGCGCGGGCGAACTCCTCGAATCGCTCCGGCTGTTCGACGTGTTCACCGGCGACCAGATCGGTGAGGGCCGCAAGTCGCTCGCGTACGCGCTGCGCTTCCGCGCCCCGGACCGCACGCTGACGGTCGACGAGGCGTCGGCCGCCCGCGACGCCGCGGTGGCACTCGCCGCCGAGCGCAACGGGGCGGTGCTGCGCGGGGCGTGAAGCCCGGCGCGGCGGCTGCCGCACGGTGAGGAGGGGCGTATCCGGTCATCGGATACGCCCCTCCTCCGTCTCGCCGTCCGCGGTGGGACCGCACCCGGGCCCGGAGTCGGGACCGGAAGCGTTTCGGCCCCGGCCTCCGTCCCGTGGCCACCCTCCTGTTCGTTCGGGCAGTGGGACCGTGCGGTCCGGCACCGCCCGCCCTGCCGTGGTGTGTCGGGCAGGCCGGCAGGGCGGGCGGTGCGGACGAGGGCCGTCGGAGCTGTACGAGGGGGAGCCGCGACGACCCGGCCGCTGTCCGGCGAGACGCCCAGTCAACCCACGTCGCCCGCGGTGCGGGAGGGCGCACAGGGGGACGGTTCGGGCATTCCGTTCACACCCCGTGTGAATCGGTGCTTGGCTGGAACCGTGCGGCGCACGCGTCCAGGACAGGTCCGACCCATCTGCTCAGGCCGATACGCGAGGGCGCGGCACGGAAGGGGGGAGGGGCGCGTGGAACCCAACATCCTGCTGGAGTCCCTCGTGGAAGAGGCGGGGGTCTCGCGGGCAGGGCTCGCCGGACACGTGAACCGGGCCGGCCAGGCCCGCGGGCTGCGGCTGCGGTACGAACACACGGCCGTCTCACGCTGGTTGAAAGGCCAGCGCCCGCGCGGCGAGGTACCTGACCTCATCTGCGAGGTCCTCGGGCGGCGCCTGGGGCGGCCCGTCACTCTCGACGACATCGGCATGGGCGCTCCGGGCGCACCCGCCGCACCGTCACCCGGCACCCCACTCGCCGGGTTCGTCGAACGGGCCACCGCGCTCTGGCGCGCGGACGGGCAGCACAACCCGCGACTGACGGGCGTACCCGCCGTCACCGGTACGGCCGCCGTGATGCCCGTGTGGGAGTGGGAGAACCCGCCCGAGGACATCGACGTCTCCCGCCCCGGCCCGTCCCGCATCGGCCCCGCCGACCTGGAGATCCTGCGCGCCGCCCGCAGCCACTACGAGCACCTCTACCGCAAGGCGGGGGGCATCGCCACGAGAGGCAGAGTGGTGGGCTTCCTCAACGCCGGGGTCGCGCCGCTGCTGCACGCCGGCCACGACGACGCGACGGGCCGCAGGCTGCACCGCGCGACGGCCGGACTCGTCTCGCTCGCGGGCATCTGCGCCTACGACTCCGACGCCCACGGCCTGGCCCAGCGCTACTTCCACCAGGCCCTGCGCCTGGCCAAGGCGAGCGGTGACCGGGCGCTCGGCGGCTATGTGATCGCGCTGCTGGTCAACCAGTCCCTGCACCTGGGGGAGTTCCGCCGCGCGGTGGCCTTCGCCGAGGCGGCGATACGGGCCGCCGGAGACCGCGTCAGCCCCGCGCTCGCCGCCGACCTCCACGCCATGCAGGCCAAGGCGTACGCCCGGCTCGGGGACGGGCGGTGCGCCCGCGAGCGCATCGGCCGCGCCGAAACCCTGGCGGCCCGCATCCTGCCGGGTGCCGAGCCGGAGGAGACGGCGTACGTCCAGCCGGGCCTGGTGGACGTACAGGTCGCCGAGGCCCTGCTCGGCCTGGGCGATCTCAAGGCCGCGAGGGAGCACGCGGCCCTGGCGGTGCGCGCCCCGGCGCACGACCGGGGGTGCGTGCACCGGCTCGCGATGCTGACCCAGGTGGAACTGCGCCTGGGGGAGGCCGACCGGGCGGCGCGAACGGCCACGGAGATGGCGGAACGGGCGCGCGGCGTCGAGTCGCGCCGGCTGCGCGAGCGGATGGGCGCGGTCCGCGACGACTTGGCGGCCAGCGGGAGCGCCGAGGCCGCGCGGGCGGCCGAGGTGATCACAGGAGCGCTGCGCGTGCCCCTGTGAGCCCCGGCGCATTCGGAAGCACACGTTCCCTCACCCTGCCGCCCCTGCTGCGATGTTGCCACTGATCGAACGAAAGGTGGCAGAACTGTGCAGTGGGCGAACTTGAACGAACAATCTGTCTACGAAAACCGATGGTTCCGGGTGAACCTCGCAGACGTCGAACTCCCCGACGGCACACACCTCGACCACTACGTCATCCGGCTGCGCCCCGTCGCCGCCGCCACCGTCGTCAACGACGCCGACGAGGCCCTGCTGCTCTGGCGCCACCGCTTCATCACCGACAGCTGGGGCTGGGAGCTCGCCGCGGGAGTGGTCGAGGACGGCGAGGACATCGCCGTCGCCGCCGCCCGGGAGATGGAGGAGGAGACCGGCTGGCGCCCCGGCGCACTGCGCCCGCTGATGACGGTGGAACCCTCCAACGGACTCACCGACGCCCGCCACCACCTCTACTGGGCCGAGGAGGCGCACTGGACCGGACCGCCCAGCGACGGATTCGAGTCCTCGCGCCGGGAATGGGTCCCCCTCAAGTCGGTACCCGACCTCATCGCGAGGGGCGAGGTGCCCGCGGCCAACATGGCGGCCGGGCTGCTGATGCTGCGCCACCTCAGGCTGGGGTGACGGGCCTCGGGTTGGGGTGACGGGCCCAGGGTTGGGGTGACGGGCCTCGGGTTGGGGTGACGGGCCCAGGGTTGGGGTGACGCGCCTCGGGTTGGGGTGACGGGCCTCGGGCTGGGGTGACAGGGCCGTGAAACGCGCCGGAGGGGCGGGCCGGCTTCCCGGCCGCTCCTCCCGGGGCCACTTCCCCCTCGGGCGCCCGGCCGCCCCACCGCCCAGCCGTCACCGGGCTCAGCGCAGTCCCGCGAACACCGCGGCAGCGGCCGTACCGCCCAGGAAGGCCCCCACGACGACCTGCGCCGTCGTGTGGTCCCGCAGCGAGACCCGGGACCACCCGACGGCCGCCACGCCGAGGAGGAGCAGCGCGGCCCACCACCCGTACGCCACGGTGATGACGACGGCGGCGCCGGAGGCGACGGCGGTGTGGACACTGACCTTCCACCAGACGGTGACCACCATGGTCAGCAACAGCCCGGCGATCATGGCGGCGACCAGGGCGACGACCTCCCGGGGAGCGTCGAGGGCCAGGAGCAGGCCGGTGCCGACGAGGACCGAGCCGAGGGTGACGAACAGTGGTGTCCACCGCTGTTCGCGGATCTTGAGGTGCTTGTCGGACCACCGGCCCCGGCGGACCCCGGCGACGACGTAGGCGATGGGCAGACCACCGCAGAAGACCCCGGCGAGCAGGCCCCAGCCGGCACCCCGGAGGGAACCGGTGGAGTGCACGCCGATGACGATCAGGACGAGGATGACGAGGTTGGGCGGCGCCAGCACCTCGGTGACCAGGCGCGCGGAGCGCCGCTCGGCGGGGGCGGCCGCGGCGGGCGGCAGCTGTGCGACGGGGGCGGTCATGCCGGTGTCTCCTGGAGGCGGGCGCGACGCGGAACGAGTCTGGGCCGCGCGGGAGTCATGAGCGGTTCTCGGGGTGGACCGAACCGGTCCGGTCCCTGGACGAACGGGGCAAGACTATGGTTCCGGCGTCGAACTCAAAGCCGCGGGTCCGCAGTTGTTCCCGACCGGGTCACCACGCTCACGATGAACTCGCCGGCGCCTTTTACCGCACGCTCGCGAAGGTGTGCCTTGTGTCCGCAGAAGCCGTGTGCGGTCGGGGTCGTGTCGTGATTGACCGGAGCGGACGCCGCCGACGGTTTCGCCAGGTCCTTGATTGCGGGTGTTTCATTCCACGGCCCGCGATGTGATACAAGTCACTCACTGGGTCATATTTCGATCCGTCGTTTCCACCAGGGAAGGTCATCTGGTGCGAACGGGTCGTTGACTGTCCGGGCGAGGATGCGGTCGTCGAGAGGTCCGAGTTCTCTGCGCAGTTCTCGGCGGGCCCGAGTTCGCAGCGCCCATACGGCCCGTTCCAGCAAGGTCCTGACGTGGTAGTACTCGCTTCGCGGGTCCGTGTCGTCATAGCCGTACCACGTCACCAGGTTGCGACGCGGGCGACGGCCGGTCCGGGCCCAGCTTCCGAATGCGTGAGCGACAGCGCCAGGGTGCAGTCCGTGGGCCTGCTCGAACCGGGCGATCTGGCGATTCGCGGAGGCCGAGAGCCCTCGAATGACGGGGGGTCGGTGGACGGCTGCGGTTCGGCTGCAGGTGAAGCGTCGCGGCAGGTGTGACCTGATCTCGCCCGGTGACCTGCGAGGCATGAAGACTTTTTTCAGAGATCCAGTTCGTGAGATGGCGCCTGGCGACCTTATCGGCATGTCGGTGGCAGGCTCAAGAGCGTGATCGAGTGCTTGAGTGGCGCCCACGTCGTCTGACTGCCATTCATGTCTACTGTCTCCTACGTCAACTGCACGAGCCGATCGTGCCTTCGCGGGCGGTGGGGAGCCGGGTCACGTGGTTGGCCGCACTGGCGGTCTCGCGCAGGTGGACGATCTCGTCGTGCTGGGCGGCGAGCCGGGCGAGGGCCTGAGTGCGGAAGTCGGTGAGCTCGTCGACGGCGCTGTCTGCGCGGGCCAGCCGCTCCTTGAGCTTGGTGATCTCTGTCTTGAGCCGGTCAATCTGGGCGTCCCTCCGGTCGGGGATGTCTCCGGCGGCTTGGAGGGACTGCAGCCGGTGTTCGAACTCCTCCCGGAGGTGGGCTTGGGGGCGGGTTCCGTAGAACGCGGTGCGGTCGACGGCGGCCTCGCGGACGAGGGTCTTGATGTCGCAGGTGCCGCCGGGCGGGATCTCGCCGCGCAGGAGGCGGTCCATGGCGGCCCGGATGCGGTTCTCGGTCCGTTGTGCTGCGGTGATCCTCATCCGGGGTCCTCGGTGGTGGCTGCGTCGATCTCGGCGACGACCCGGACGGCCCGGTCGTAGTCGCTTCGCAGACGGGCGTGTTCGGTCCTGCGGGTCTTTCCCAGGTCGCCGAGGAACGTCTTCGTCCGTTCGGCGTGCTCGGCCCAGACGGGACGGTGGCAGGGGTGGTGGGTGGCCTGCGGGCAGCGGGCGGAGTCACACATTCCGATCAGTGGCCGGTCGGCGGTGGGGTGCCGGCGAGATTGAGGCAGAGGGCGCGCGAGGGGTCGGTGAACCAGCAGAAACGCCACACGGCCCCCGGCAACTCGCAAACCCCAAGGCCACATGCCTACTTGAAGTCAATCGCCACACGGGAACCAAGCAGAGACAACGTGGCGCGGGACGTGGAGCCGGGATCAGCACGGGGCGGCGTTTCCACGGGGCCGACGGTGGGGACGCTCGCCACCATGCCCATGCCCGCCGGTACCCCCGAACCCACAGCCCCGCGCGGGCTCATCCTGGACTTCGCCGGAGTGCTGACCGCCGACCCCCGGCCGGCCCTGCGCCTCTGGGCCGAGGCCGAGGGCCTGCACACGGAGGCGTGGCGCGCCACTCTCAACGACAGCGCCGAAGGCCGACGCCTGTACGCGGCGCTGGAGATCGGACAGCTCGGTCAGGCCGAGTGGAACGCGCGGACGGCCGCTCTGCTCGGTACGAACGTCGATCCGGTGAACCTGATGGGCCGCGCCTGGTGCGAGGTGCCGGCGGCACTTCGCATGGCCGCCCTCGCCCGCGCGGCCAAGCAGGCGGGCTACCGGCTCGCCCTCCTGTCGAACAGCTTCGGCCTGGACCCCTTCAACCCGTACGAGCACGTCGGTGTCTGGGACCTCTTCGACGTACACGTCATCTCCGAACTGGTCGGCATCGCGAAGCCGGATCCCGCGATCTACCGACTCACCCTGGACCGTCTCGGTCTCCCCGGAACGGCGTGCGTGTTCGTCGACGACCATCCGGTGAACCTTCCTCCCGCCGAAGCCCTCGGGATCACCACCGTCCTCGCGGCGGACGAGGACACCGCGGTCGCCGAGTTGGAGAGCCTGCTCGGAGTGACGGCTACCGTCGCCCTGCGGAGCCACGGTGCGCAGGAGGACCAGGACGAGACACGCACCGACCGCGACGACAGTGGGAGACGATCGGTGTGGGCGGCGGAGTGACCGTCCAGCACCGACCTCGGCCGGGCCGAGAGCAAGTTCGTCCGGCAACGACGAGGCCCATGGGGTTCGATGCTGTTCGCGCTTTCCCGAGAAGAGCTCATCATGTCCCTGGGCGTCGAGGCCGTATTCATGGCGCCGTCCGGTTTCTGGGGGTCCGTGGCCGAGCATTCTCCAGCGGGGCGGATACTGACCTCGGTCGGCATCCCGACGGGAGTGTTCCAGCCGCAGAAGCCCGACAAGCCGGGCCGCTTTCCGCTCGTGGGCGAACGGTTCGAGCTTGCTGAGTACGAGGCCCCGCCCGGGTGTGGAACGGGGGTGGTCTTCGGCTGGATTCCACAGACGCACCTGGCTCTTGACCCGGATACCGGAAAGATCCACGGCTTCTCCGAGAACGGCGGTCCGGTACAACATGGAAGCGAACATGTGGTCCTGACCGGGATTCCGGAGGAACACCCAAGACAGCGCGGGCGTCCCGTGGGTTCCCGGGCCGGAGCCGGGTGGCCGGGACGTGTCGGTGGACTTCACCGCGGTGCGGGCTCATCAGCACGCTGTCGGCGCGGGAACGGCGTCACCGGCCGGAGCCTCCTCAGAAGGGAGCAGGGCGCGAACGGGACCCCCGCGAGACGTCCGGCTGAGTTCGGCTCGTGGACAGCGCTGCGATCACGATCAAGCTCACCTCCGACGGGCGCTCATCCTCTCTGACCGGAGGGAGCGGGTGCGCGGCGTCTGGCGTGCTCGAGAGCCCCGTGACTGACGCCCGCCCGGCCCCGGCGGCGCCTCCATGACGGGACGGCGGTCGGCGGCGCCCCGGCATCGGTCACGTGTGACGTGTCGTCACCTCATCCGATTCCTGGGACCGCGTCGCCTTCTCCACGCTCGCCGCGCCCCCGTCCTTCGGCTTTTCGCGGCGCCCCCCGGCCGACCCCGCGGCCAGGGCGGCCGCCGCGACCACGCCCACCACGGCGATCGCCCCGGCCGACAGCCGCAACGCACCGGTCGCGCCCAGGCCGGCCACCAGCGGTCCGCCGAGCGCGGTGCCCAGCGGCACCGACATCACCCGCACCGCCGAACTCGCGGCCAGCGCCTGCGGCAGCAGGGCGCTGGGCGTGGAGCGCTGGAACAGGGTGGTGGACAGCGTCGAGTACGGCGGCCAGAGCAGCCCGGCCAGGCCGAAGCAGACCACCGACACCGCCGTCGGCGCCCCCAGGCCCATCGGCAGCATGAGCGCCCCGAAACAGATGACGATGCCGATGGTGACGGGCCACAGCTTCCACTTGCTGAGGAACCCCGTGAGCACGGAGCCGACCACCGCGCCGATCCCGAAGGCCGTGTAGAACGACGCCAGAGCTCCGGCCGAGCCCGCCAGATCGTCGGAAACGTGCAGCGGAAGCGCCACGTACACCGGACCGAAGAGGAGGAAGAAGGTGAAGCTCAGCGCGAGCAGCCCGGACAACGCGGGAATGCGCCGCACCACGGCGAAACCGGCCGACCGCGAGGCCTCGTCCTCCTCCGGCTCGGGTACGCCTCCCTTCGGCACGGCGAGGAGGAAGGTGAGCGCGAGCACCAGGAACGTCGCCGCGTCCACGGCCAGCACGGTCGCCGGCCCCCCGAAGACGATGAGCAGCGTGGCCAGCGGAGGCCCCGCCACCGTCGCGAGCGACCCCAGTCCGGAGAGCACGGCGTTCCCCGCCAGATAGTCGCCCTCCGGCAACACCCTCGCGATCAGCGTGTACACCCCCGCCTGCCCCCACGAGTGCAAGACGGACGAGAGTGCCAGGAGCGCGACGTACCCCTGGATGTTCAGCGCACCGAAGGCGTACGACACCGGGATGGCGCCCAGTGCGCACGCCCGCAACGCCGCGTCCCAGCCAGCGAGTTGCGCCGGTGCGCGGTGCTGCAGGAAGCGGCCGAGCAGCAGCGCGCCCGCCGCCCCGGACAGGGTGTAGGCGGCAGCCGCCAGGGCGATCCAGATGCTGCGGTTCGCCTCCGGCGCCAGCTCGATCGCCAGCCAACTCACCGCCACGACGGCCATGCCGTCGCCCAGCGAGGAGACCGCGAACCCGGGCAGCACCCGCCGCAGCGTGCCGTGCGTCACCACGGGCCAGTACGGCGAAGAACGCATCATGCGGCTCAGGGCCATGGTCACGAGGAACCCCATCACTTCACGGAACCACCGGAAACCGGAACCGGAACCGGAAACCGGAACCGGAAACACGATCCTTGCCCGGAAAACGGGAGACGCGACGCGGCTTCACTCTCGGCATATTCGACGGCGTGGCTGTCAGGCCCGTTCGCCGGGGAGGTAAGTGAACTCGAACTCAAGGCCGTTGGCGTCGAAGGCGGCATCTGGATCGGTTGATGCCCCACAGGGTGTGGTTGCCGATCGAGTAGCAGCCATGCCGTGGACGTCTTCGCCCTGCCAGCGCTGCCCTCGGCGGCCAGTGCCGCATCAGCCGGCGTCTGACCTGGCGAGGCGCGGGTGATCGTCTGCGTGATATCTTCCGCTACGCTGTGCGCCACCGCACACTTGAGGAGGTGAGTCCGATCAACGCTGTGACCAGCCGGGGCTCCCTCCTTCGCACGGCCTAGCCAGGGAGCGCCCGCACAAGGCATCCCGAAAGGCCCGGAACGCTGATGCGCTTCACCTCCCAGACGTCGTCGGACGGCGTCAACGAACAGCACTTCATCCTTGATGAGATCCCTGGCGTGCTATGGACGCCGGAAGACTCCCGCGGTACTCGTCCCCTGATCCTGCTGGGCCACGGCGGTGGGCATCACAAGACGACCCCCGGCATCGTGTTCCGCGCACGCCGCTACGCCGCGGAGGGTTTCGCGGTCGTCGCGATCGACGCACCCAACCACGGAGACCGGCCCGCGGACGAGGAGTTCGGCCGGATCGTTGCCGAGATGCGGGCGGGCATGGCCGCCGGTGGGAATCCGGGCGCGCTGGTCGCCGGCATGCACAGGCATCTGGCCCCTCGGGCCGTCGCGGACTGGCAAAGGGTTCTGACCGCGGTCCAGCGCCTCGACCGAGTCGGCGTCGGCCCCGTGGGCTACTGCGGCATGTCGATGGGCTGCGGGCTCGGTATCCCGCTCGTCGCCGCAGAACCCCGGATCCGCGCCGCGGTTCTGGGTCTGCTCGGCGTGCACGGGCTGGCCGAGGACGCCGAACGGATCACCGTGCCGGTGCAGTTCCTGGTCCAGTGGGACGATCGGATGGTGCCGCGGGACCAGAGCCTGGCGTTGTTCGACGCCCTGGCTTCGCCCGAGAAAACGCTGCACGCCAACCCCGGCGAACACGGGTCGGTGCCGTCGTTCGAAGTGGACAGCTCGCTGCGGTTCTTCGTCCGGCATCTGAGCTGAGACGAGATCCCATTCGATGGGCAGGGGCACATGCTCCCACCGCACCCGGCACGGGAAAGGCACCGTGGATCATTGCCCGGTCCGTGTACCTCCCACCAGAATGCGGCCATGACAGTCGAGAACACACCGTTCCCACACGAGCCCGCGCAGGGACCCGGCGCCGAGTCCGCCCCCGCGTTACGCGCCTCCGACCGGGACCGGGACCAGGTCGTCGAGGTCCTCCAAGTCGCCGCCGGAGACGGCCGGATCACCGCGGAGGAGCTGGACGAGCGGCTGGACGCCGCGCTGTCTGCGCGCACGCTCGACGAGTTGGCAGTGCTGACCGCAGACCTCCCGGCCGACGGGATGCCGCCGCAAGCCAAGGAACTGGTGCGGATCGACCAGCGATTCGGAGACGTCTCGAGGAACGGGCGGTGGCTCGTCCCACGCCGCATGGAGATCCGATTGATGTTCTGCGAGGCCAGACTCGACTTCACCGAGGCGGTGATCACCCACTCCACGCTGGACATCGACGTCGATCTGCGGGTAGGGGGGAATCTGATTCTCGTCACCAGACCGGGAATCGTGGTCGAGACCGACGACCTGACCCGCGGCAGCGGCGAGGTGAAGGTCGGCCCGACGCCGGGTCCGGAGGAAGGCCGGGTCCTGAGAGTGAAGCTGACCGGGCAGTCCCGCGGAGGCGACATCACGGCCCGGCCCCCACGCCGAACGTTCTCGGAATGGGCGGGACGCCGCAAAATGCCCCGTGACAAGCGAACCTGAGACAGCGGTGAACCTCGCCGCACCGTAGGGCCGAGGACGAATGACGGGCGCACTTCGTCGCGTTCGATCTCCTGCGGCAGTCCGGTACGGGCACGATGCCCTGGCCGTGCGGGCCACGCCGCGCCCAGTCGGAAGAGCAGTTCGCGGAGCGGCGGCCGAGGGTGCCGTGGACCTGCGCCCGTCGATCTCCGACGCGGACATGGCCGGCCGATGGATGACCTGGTCGTCCGCCGGGACAGAGAGCCTGATGTTCAAGAGGATCGACGGTCTCTGCCGGCCCGGGGGCGGGTTCGGCACAAGCACATGGAGCGTGAACCGGCGAGACGATCGTCGGCGCGGTCACCGGCCCGGTGCCGGCCCCCGGCACGTCGCTGCTCGGCCGGTACGACGAGCAGCTGCGTCTCCGGTACACCGGACGCGCCACCCGCCTCCCCGGGCAGGGGCCTCGCTGGTGGGTGGCATGCCCGCGCCGGTGCACGGCGGGCATCCGCGGAACGGGGGACCTGGTGGCCGGTGCGCAGCGGCACGAAACGGAGAGTGGCGGTCGCCCTCCGGGTCGACCGAGGATGGCAACCTGACGCCGTACACGACCTGCGGTGGCATCGTGGCGTGGCGGTCCCCGTGAGGACCGCGAATTCATCGAGCACCGGGCTCGGTAGCACGGCTAAGGGCTGTCCCGTCATCGGCGTCCTGTTCGACGCAGGGTCTGCAGGACAGCGCGGCCGGAGCTGTTGTCTCAGCACCATGAGAGGGCATCGTTGAACCCGAACCCCATCTGCTGTTTCTGCTATCAGGTCATCGATCTCGACCAGGACGGGGCAGCAACCAAGCTCGGGCTCGGCGCGGTTGACATGGTGCGAGGCGGTACCGTGCGGCAGCAGGCCTATTCACACTCAAACTGCCTGCGCGAACGGGTCCACCCGAACATCGACCTCTGGTTCGAGTTCTGAGGCCAGGTAGCCTCCAAGGCTGCCGCCCGTAGGTGCGATGATCCTGCGATGCCTTGCGTGATCACGGCGTCGGGACCGTCCTGGACAGCCCCGTTCACCGGGCTGAGCCCGTGGGCCTTCGGCAAGCCGGTGACCGTATTGCGGCGCGAGGGTGCGGATGCGGTGCGCAAGGGCCGGCCGTGGAGTCTTCCGCTGGAGGACCGGGCACTGCTGGTCGCGGCGTACTGGCGCACGAACCTGACGTTGCGGCAGTTCGCGCCGCTGTTCGGGGGTCCAACTCGGCGGCGGACCGGACCATCGACCACCTCGGGCCGCTCCTTGCTTTCAAGCCGCGGCAGCGGTTCCCGAAGGACACCGTACTGATCGTGGACGGCACTCTGGCCCCGACCCGGGACCACGCCATTGCCGCGCAGTCGAAGAACTGCATTCGAGGAGGAGCCCGCCGACCAAACTGGTGAGGTCGGGTGCGTCGGGGGTGGTGCCGGCTTCCCTTCGGGGCCGCACACGGTCCTGACCTCGGGAAACGCGCTTCGGCGGGCCCGGCGGCGTCACCGCTGGGCCCACCGGCGGGCGGTCAGGCGTACGGGTAGAACCCCGCGCCCGACTTCCGGCCGAGCCGGCCCGCGTCCACCATGCGCTGGAGCAGCGGGGGAGCGGCGTACAGGGGCTCCTTGTACTCCGCGTACATCGAGTCGGCGACGGAGGCGACCGTGTCCAGGCCGATCAGGTCGGCGAGCTTCAGCGGCCCCATCGGGTGGGCGCAGCCCATCTCCATGCCGTTGTCGATGTCCTCACGGCTGGCGATGCCCGACTCGAACATCCGGATGGCGGAGAGCAGGTACGGGATCAGCAGTGCGTTCACCACGAACCCGGACCGGTCCTGAGCCCGGATGGGGTGCTTGCCCAGCACCTCCCGTACGAGCGCCTCCGCCCGCAGCACGGTCTGCTCGGACGTCGTCAGGGCGGGAATCAGTTCGACGAGCTTCTGCACCGGCGCCGGGTTGAAGAAGTGGATGCCGATGACCTGGTCCGGACGGGAGGTCGCCACGGCGAGCTTCACCAGCGGGATGGACGAGGTGTTGGACGCCAGGATCGCGTCCGCCCGGGTCACCACCTGGTCGAGCACCCGGAAGATCTCCGTCTTGACCTGCTCGTTCTCCACGACGGCCTCGATGACCAGATCACGGTCGGCGAACTGGCCCAGGTCGGTGGTGAAGCTCAGGCGGTCGAGAGCCTCGTCGCGCTCGGCCTCGGTGATCTTGCCCCGCTCGGCGGCCTTCGACAGGGAGTTCTGGAGCCGGGTACGCCCTATCTCCAGGGCCTCACCGGTGGTCTCCGCGACCATGACCTCCAGGCCGCTGCGCGCGCAGACCTCCGCGATACCTGCGCCCATCTGGCCACAGCCGACCACTCCGACGCGTGCAATGTCGGCCACAGTGTCCGTCACCTCGTGCCTCTCCCTGATCTTCGTATCGCGGGGCCCGTGGGTGGCGGTACCCGCTTCGACCTCCAGACGGTACCCGGCGACGCGGCCCAAGTTACCTGCGGGTCATCAACGGTCCGAGAAGGCATGATCTGCGTCACGCAGCCGACCGGAGCGGTACGGCGGAGCGCGAGCGGAAGGTGGAGCGTATGCGGCGCATGGGCCGGAGGGCATTCGTGCTGGGCGCGGCCGGGGTGGTGGCGGCCCTGGCCGCACCGGGCCCGGCGGGGGCGGCGGGGCCCGTGTCCCGTGACCGACGTCACCGCGCGGCGACGGGGCTGCGCGGGATGTGGATCGCCACCGTGGTCAACGTCGACTGGCCCTCGGCCACGGGCCTGTCGGCGGCCACCCAGCGCAGCGAACTGATCGCCCACTTGGACCGGGCCGTCCGGTTCGGCCTCAACGCGGTCATTCTCCAGGTCAGGCCCAGCGCCGACGCGCTCTGGCCCTCGCCCCACGAGCCCTGGTCGCAGTACCTGACCGGCACCCAGGGCAAGGACCCCGGCTGGGACCCGCTCGGCACGGCGGTGACCGAGGCCCACGACCGCGGCCTCGAACTGCACGCCTGGTTCAACCCGTACCGGGTCTCCAACCAGACCGATCCGAAGAAGCTCGTCGCCACCCACCCCGCCCGGGTCCACCCGGACTGGGTCGTTCCGTACGGCGGGAAGTTGTACTACGACCCGGGTCTGCCGGAGGTCCGCGCGTTCGTCCAGGACGCCATGCTGGACGCGGTCAGCCGGTACGACATCGACGCGGTCCACTGGGACGACTACTTCTACCCGTACCCCGTCTCCGGCCAGACCTTCGACGACGCCGACACCTACGCCGAACACGGCTCCGGCTTCAGCAGCAAGGCGGCCTGGCGCCGGGACAACATCGACCGGCTGGTGAAGGAAACCTCCGACCGGATCAAGGCGATCAAGCCGCACGTCCGCTTCGGCATCAGCCCCTTCGGCGTCTGGCGCAACAAGACGACCGACCCGCTCGGCTCGCCGACCGCCGCCGGAGTGCAGACGTACGACGATCTGTACGCGGACACCCGTAAGTGGATCAAGCAGGGGTGGATCGACTACATCTGTCCTCAGCTGTACTGGAGCATCGGCCAATCGGGCGCCGACTACGCCCAACTCGTCCCCTGGTGGGCCGAAGTGGTGGAGGGGACGGACGTCGACCTCTACATCGGCGAGGCGCTCTACAAGGCCGGCGACCCGGCCCAGAACTCCGCCTGGCAGAGCACGTCCGAACTCTCCCGCCACCTCACCCTCGCCGAGGACTACCCGGCCGTCGGCGGACACGCGTTCTTCTCCGCGAACAGCGTGAAGGCGGACCGGATCGGCGCCATGGCCCGGGTGGCGGCGGACCACTACGGGGTGGGGTGAGGCTGCTCGACCGGGCGGGGAGATGGCTTCCGCCTGAACGCTTCCGCCTGAACGCTTCTGCCTGAAGGCTTCCGCCTGAGGGCCGCCCACGTGGTCCGGGCTCGTCCCGCCGTCCGTGGGCCGCATGACGCACGCGGAACGCTCGAACGGCGTGGCACTCGCCGGGCTCGGCGCGTTCCTCGCGGTGAACACCAGCCCCGGGGGAGGACTGATCGGTGAGCGCAGATGCGGGACGGGCACGGTGGGAGGACCTGCCGAGCGGGGTACGGGAAGCGGTGCGGGGGAGGCTCGGTGCGCCGGTGGTGGACGTCATCCACCAGGGAGGCGGTTTCACCCAGGGGCTTGCCGCGCGGGTGAGGTGTGCCGGAGGCGGTGAGGTGTTTCTCAAGGCATCGCCGCTCGGCGCTCGGATGGCGTCGCACTACAGGGCCGAGGCCGTGGTCGGGGAGCATCTGCCGACTGTGATCGCGCCGGAGTTTCTGTGGTCGCTGGAGGTGGGCGACTGGGTCGTCAACGCCTTCGAGTCGGTGCGGGGCCGGGAGCCCGACCTGCGGCCCGGGTCGGCGGATCTGGTCGGCGTGCTGGAGGCGGTGGGCGGGCTGGAGCGGGGGCTGACGCCGTGTCCGGTGCCGGAGGCCGGTGCGGTCGGGGAGACCCTCTCGGCGCTCTCGGGACACTGGGTGCGGCTCGCGGCGGAGCCGGTCGGGTCGGTGGGGCGGAGCCCGTGGACCGCCTCGCGGCGAGCCCGGCTGGAAGACCTGGACAGCGCTGAGCGGCTGGTGGAACTGTCCGTCGGAGACACGCTGGTGCACTGTGATCTGCGCGCGGACAACATGCTGACCGAGACCGGCACGGGGCGGGTCAGAATCCTCGACTGGTCGTGGGGAGCGCGTGGCGCCGCATGGGTGGACGCGGCTTTCCTTGTCCCGCAGTTGATCCTCGCCGGTCACAGTCCGGCGGGCGCGGAGGCCGCTCTCGCCGCCCGGGTTCCGGCCTGGCGTGCGGTGGCTCCCGAGGCGGCGAGCGTGTTCGCGGTGGCTCTCACCGGTTACTGGACCTGGCACCACGCGCACGGCCCCGGCGGCGCGCTGGGCGCGTACCGGGGCCGTGCGGCAGGGGCAGGGCGTATCTGGATCGACCACCGGCTCGGCTGAGCGGGAGATTCCTGGGCCCGGTCCACGTCGGCGAGCTGGGAAAAGGGCGGCCCGATCAGGCGGTTCCTGGCTTGTCCCGCTCGCCTTCGTGCTGCACCACGCTGTCCGGCCCCGGGTACGCCAGTGACTCGTGGCCGTCCGCGTAGCGCAGCCGGTACGGCGGAGTGCCGTGCGGGCCCTTCACCTCGACGATTTCCGCGACCCGGTCGGGGTGGCCCACGGTTCTGCCGTGGGTCAGCAACCGGTCGCCGGTCTGAGCCTCCATGGGGAACGACCTCCTTCAGGACGGCGACCCCTTTGTCGACAAGTCTATGACCGTGCGGCCCGGCTCTCGCGCGGGCGCTTGGCCCCTGCCCGCTGGGTCGCCGCGATGCAGACGAGCACGGCCACCGCCGCGAGCGGGGCCGCCGCCGACAGCTCCTCGCCGAGCAGCAGGAACGACCAGACCAGCGTCAGCAGCGGCTGGGCCAGTTGCAGCTGGCTCGCGCGGGGGATGCCGATCTCCGCCATGCCCCGGTACCAGACGTACAGCCCGACGAACGCGGAGCCGGCCGCCAGCCACGCCAGGCCGGCGATGCCGTGCCCGGTCAGGTGTACCGGCTCGTACGCCAGCGCCACCGCGCTGCCCACCACCGCTACCGGAAGCGAGAGGATCAGTGCCCAGCCGATCACCTGCCAGCCCGGCATGAGCCGTGCCAGTCGCCCGCCCTCCGCGTACCCGGCTGCGCACACCACCAGCGAGCCGAACAGGTACAGGTCACCGGACGAGAGGGCGCCGCCGCTCTGCGCGATGGTGAACGCGAGCACCACGGCCGCTCCCGCCAGCGCCGCGATCCAGAACGCGCGGGGCGGACGGGCGCCCGTGCGCAGGGACGAGAAGACCGCCGTGGTCAGCGGCAGCAGCCCCACTACCACGGCGGCGTGCGAGGAGGTCGTCGTCCGCAGCGCGAGCGTGGTCAGCAGCGGGAACCCGGCCACCACCCCGCCCGCCACGACCAGTAGCCCGCCCAGGTGGCGGCGGCCCGGCCACCGACTGCGGGCCGCCAGCAGGACCGTGCCCGCGACCAGCGCGGCGAGCACACTGCGCAGCGCCACCAGCGACCAGGGCCCGAAACTCTCCAGCCCCCACACGGTGGCGGGAAAGGTCAGGGAGAAGGCGACTACCCCGAGGGAGGCGAGGGCGAAGCCGGACCGTTCGGAGGCCGGGACCTTTGAGGCGCGCCCTACAGGGCTGACGGAAGCAACGGGGATGCCGGAGGCGGCCGGAGGAACGGCAGACGGGGTGCTGGGCGTGAGCGCTATCGCCCCGGAACGGGTAGCGCTATTGTCGTCTCTCATGAATGAGCGTAGCAGTGTGGGGGAGTTGGCGGAATCCCTGCGTGGAGAGCTGAACCGCTACTCACCCGGGGGAAAACTGCCGTCGAGCCGCGCTCTCGTCGAACGCTTCCGGGTCAGCCCGGTCACCGTCACCCGGGCCCTCGCCCAACTGGCCGCCGAGGGGCTGGTCGTCACCAGGCCCGGCGCCGGGGCCTTCCGTGCCCGGGCGCGTACCACCGCACCGGCCCGGGGCGACACGTCCTGGCAGGAGGTCTCGCTCAGCGGTGACGGCGGACCCGAGGTGGTGCCCCGTACCGTCGACGCCTCGGGGGTCCTCGTCACCCTTGCCGCGCCCCCACCGGGCGTCATCGAGTTCAACGGCGGTTACCTCCACCCCTCCCTCCAGCCCGAACGAGCCCTGGCCGCAGCCCTCGCGCGGGCCGGCCGCCGCCCCGGCGCCTGGGACCGGCCGCCGGTGGACGGCCTGCCCGAGCTGCGCGCCTGGTTCGCCCGGGAGATCGGGCCCGGCGTCGGTGCGGCCGACGTCCTGATCACGGCGGGTGGCCAGAGCGCGCTGGCCACCGCGTTGCGCGCGCTCGCTCCACCCGGCGCCCCCGTACTCGTCGAGTCGCCGACCTACCCCGGCATGCTGGCCGTCGCCCGCGCCGCCGGGCTGCGGCCCGTCCCCGTACCGGTGGACGCCGACGGAGTGCGGCCCGAACTGCTGGACGCCGCGTTCCATGCCACCGGCGCCCGGGTGTTCGTCTGCCAGCCGCTCTTCCAGAATCCGACGGGCGCGGTGCTCGCCCCCGGGCGAAGGGCCGAGGTGCTGCGGATCGCGCGGGCGGCCGGCGCGTTCGTCGTCGAGGACGACTTCGCCCGCCGCCTCGCCCACGAGGACGCCGGCCCGCTGCCGCCGCCGCTGGTCGCCGATGATCCGGACGGGGTCGTCGTCCATGTCTGCTCGCTCACCAAGGTCACCTCGCCCAGCATGCGCGTCGGCGCGCTCGCCGCGCGCGGCCCGGTGCTGGAGAGACTGCGGGCGATTCAGGTCGTGGACAGCTTCTTCGTGCCCAGGCCCCTCCAGGAAGCCGCCCTCGAACTGGTCGGGGCCCCCTCCTGGGGCACGCATCTACGCTCCGTGGCCGTCGAGTTGGCCCGGCGCCGTACCCTGCTCGCCGGTGAACTCCGCAGCTCGCTGCCCGGACTCGACCTGCCGCTCGTACCGTCCGGCGGCGGCAGCCTCTGGTTGCGCGTCCCCGGCAACGGCGGCAGCGGTGCCGACGAGGCGGCGTTCGTCTCCGGCGCCCTGCGTGCCGGGGTCGCGGTGGCCCCGGGGCGCCCGTACTTCTGCGCCGAACCACCCTCCGCGCAGGTCCGGATCAGCTTCGCTGCGGCCTCCGACGCGGGCGAGATCGCCGAGGGGGTCCGGCGCCTGCGCCACGCGTACGAGACCCTCGGAGCCTTCGGGGAGTGACCGGAGGCGGCGGCGCGGGCGGACGTGACGTGGATGGACAGGTCCCTGGGGTGCGCCCCGAGGCGTCCCAGGGCGGTTGCGGACGTCCGCCCGCCCGGCAATGCCCCCGCACCTGCCGCCGGCACTGCCGTGCCGCCCCGCGGGGCCGGCCCCCGGTCAACCGTGGGAACAGCGCTGCTGGTCAGTACAGCTCGCAGACCCGTCGGCGAGCTGGTTGCTGCGGTCGATCTCCGGCATGTGCGTTTCGGCCCAGACCCGCAGGGCGGAGAGCGGCCCTTCGAGGGACAGGCCGAGCTCGGTGAGCCGGTAGTGGACGGCGGGTGGCACGGTGGCTTCCACCCGGCGCGTGACCAGGCCGTCCCGGACGAGACTCCGCAGGGTGACGGACAGCATCTTCTGAGAGATGCCGGAGACCCGGCGCCGCAGTTCCGCGAAACGGAGCTCGCCGGGCGCCTCCTCGGCCAGCACCTTGACCACCATCGATGTCCACTTGGTGCCGATACGGTCGAGCAACTGGCGGGTCGGGCACAGCGGATCCATTGCGTCGCCCCGCTCACCGGGCCGCCGACCGGGTTCACCGGGCCGCGATGCGGTCACTCCGGGCTCACCACCTGAAGGGAAAGTGCCGTCTTGGAGGAGCCAGGGTAGTTCCTTAGCGTGAGGTGGCCACTCCTCCTCACCACCTCTGGAGCCTCTCCATGCCCGAGCTGCGGCGCGTCCCCGTCAACGGCGTCGAACTGAACGTCGCCCTCGCCGGGTCGGGCCCGGCCGTCCTGCTGCTGCACGGATTCCCACACACCTGGGAGCTGTGGACGGACGTCATCGCCGGCCTCTCCGGCCGCTACCGGGTCATCGCGCCGGACCTGCGCGGATTCGGCGAGAGCAGCGGGACCGCCTCCGGGTACGACGCGAGCAGCGGGACCGCCTCCGGGTACGACGCGGGCACCCTGGCCGAGGACGCCGCCGCGCTTCTCACCGCGCTCGGCGTGTCCTCGGCCGCGGTGGTGGGCATCGACGCGGGAACGGCGGTGGCCTTCCTTCTCGCCCTGCGCCGCCCCGGTCTCGTCCGGCGTCTGGCCGTCATGGAGTCCGTCCTGGGCGGGCTGCCCGGTGCAGAGGACTTCCTCGCCGACGGGCCACCGTGGTGGTTCGGCTTCCATTCCGCCGCGCCGGGCCTCGCCGAGACCGTACTGGAGGGCCACGAGGCCGCCTACGTCGACTGGTTCCTGAGTGCCGGCACGCTCGGTGACGGAGTGCGCCCCGCCCTCCGGGACGCCTTCGTCCGCGCGTACACCGGCCGCGAGGCGTTGCGCCGGGCGTTCTCGTACTACCGGGCGCTGCCGGCGAGCGCGGTACAGATCGAGCGGGCGGTCGCCACTGCCCGTCTGACGGTTCCGACGATGGTGGTGGGCGCCCGGCCCGTCGGCGCCGCACTGGAACGCCAGCTCCGCCCGATCGCTGACGATCTCACCGGACACCTCATCGATGACTGCGGCCACATCATCCCGCTGCACCGGCCGCACGCCCTGCTCTCGCTGTTGCGTCCATTCCTCGCGGGTGAGGACGTCGAGGAGACATGACCGGGCCCATGGGCACCCGGCTTCCGGTTCATGCCCCCTGGCCGTGGTCCGTGGTCCGTGGTCCGTGATCTCGAGGGCGAGAGGCGCCGAAGGGGCAAGCGGCAGGCGGCCGGCAACGATCGTCCGGACGTGGTCGGTCACGGCATCGGGGAGACGGTTCTCCCTCCGCCCGACCGGGGCCGCCGGGACGCAGGTAGGTCACGGCACGGTGCCTTGCCGTCGGCACGAGGCGCACGGGGGCCGGACCGGTCGTTTCCGGCGATCTACCACGCGGGCATGAAGAGCACGGTCCGCGGCCAAAGTTGTAGCCTGTTCCGATGTCAGATGCGATCTCTCAGGACTACGACATCTCGACCGACGCCGCCCGGCTCGACCTGGCCCGTATCCACCGCTGGCTCTCCAGCGACGCCTACTGGGCGCTCGGTCGGAGCCGAGCCAAGCAGGACGCGGCCATCGCGGCCTCGCTCAACTTCGGTGTGTACGAGCGCGAGTCCGGCACACAGGTCGGATACGCGCGCGTGGTGACCGACCACGTCACCTTCGCCTGGCTCTGCGACGTCTACGTCGACCCGGCGGCCCGCGGACGGGGACTCGGCGTACGGCTGGCCGAGGCGGTACGCGACCACCTCGCCCCGGCCGGTGTCCGCAGGATTCTGCTCGCCACGGGCGACGCCCACGGGGTGTACGCGAAGGCCGGTTTCCTCGGGCTGGAGGAGCCCGGCCAGTGGATGGCTCTGACCAACGGATAGAGCCCTTCTCGTACCGGTGCCCCTCCCGGCGCGGTTCGCCCGCGACGGGACGGACCTTGACCGACACGTACCGGATTGCCAACTCCCTTATATGCGAGCCCTCTTGACCCGATGGGCTGTCGGCCTCACGATCGCGGCCATGAGTGTTCGGGTTTCCCTCGTGGCGGCAGCGCGAAGCTCGTCCCTGCTCGCCGAGCGCTTCGACGACGACCGTCCGCTCGACCATGCCGGATGGCACGAGGTGCAACTCGTCGCCCACACCCTGGTCCCGCTCGGCGCGGCCGACCTCCGCTACTGCGCGCCGAGCCCCCGCAGTCGGGCCACCGGTGACGCCCTCGGCTACGCCCCCATGGCCCAACCCGACCTGCGGGACTGCGACATGGGGCGCTGGCGGGGCATGACCCTGGCGGAGGTCGCGGCCCGCGAGCCCGCCGCCGTCGACGCGTGGCTGGCCGATCCCCGCTCCGCGCCGCACGGTGGCGAGCCGCTGCTCGGCTTCATCGCGCGGATCGGCCACTGGCTCGACACCCGTCCCTGTGACGGTGGTTCCATCGTCGCGGTGGCCGAACCCCCGGCGGTCCGCGCGATCCTCGTCTACGCGCTGAAGGCCCCGCCCTCGGCATACTGGAACATCGACGTGCGTCCCCTCGCGGCGGTCACTCTGGTCGGGCAACCGGGCCGCTGGAGCCTCTCCCTGGAACCGCAGGCCCGCTGACGTACCGAGCTCTCTCCGGAAGGGTGAAAACCGGTGCGACCGGGGTGGAGATCGGTCACAATCCCGGACATGCAACGGTTTGCGGAGATGTTCACCGATCCCGGCAGTGACCCACGGGTCGAGGTCCCGACGCAGAGCGACGAGCGGACCATGCTCGTCGCCTCACTGCGCCGCCAGCGGGACACCCTGGTCCTGAAGTGCTCCGGGCTCGACCCCGACGCCATGGCCATGCGGTCCGTGGACTTCTCCGGCCTGTCCCTGCTGGGACTCGTCCGGCACCTGGCCGACATGGAACACCGTTGGTTCAGACAGCGGTTGGCCGGCCAGGAGGGTCCTGCGCCCTTCTCCACGGTGGACGAGCCCGACGGAGCGTTCGACCGCGCCGTCCCCGGCGTCGCGCGCACCGCGGAAGCCTGGCGGGTCTGGCGGGAAGAGGTCGACTTCGCGGAACGCTTCGTCGCTGAAGCCCCCGATCTCGACGTGTCCGCCAACGACCCCTGGCAGGGGCGGATCTCGCTCAGGTGGGTTCTGCTGCACATGGTGGAGGAGTACGCGCGCCACAACGGCCACGCCGACCTGTTGCGCCAGGGAATCGACGGCGCCGTGGGGCTGTAGGGCGTTCTCGGAAGCCGATACCCCGGCTGCAACGGCAACGGCAACGGCAACGGCAACGGCAACGGCAGCGGATACGGATGCGGATACGGCGACGGCACCGCCCGATCTGCCGCCCTCCCCGGCATCCGCGCCGGGCGGGGCACGCGTCCGGCTGCGTCAGGTCCGGGTCGAGCGCCGGGACGACAACGCGCGGGCCGACGGATTCTGTCGGCCCGCGCGCTGTTCACGCCCGGTGCGCGAGGCAGGTCGCGCGAGGGGGTGCGGTGGCAATCCTTAGAGGACGCCGCTCTTCGCGATGGTGATCTTGGCCGAGGTACGGCCGCTCTGGGAGCCGAGGCCCTCGATCTTCTTGACCAGCTTCATGCTGTCCTCGTCCGCGACCTCACCGAAGACGACGTGCTTGCCGTCGAGCCACGGGGTCAGGATGGTGGTGATGAAGAACTGCGAGCCGTTGGTGTTACGGCCGGCGTTGGCCATCGAGAGCAGGCCCGCCTTGTCGTGCGTGAGCTTGAAGTTCTCGTCGGCGAACTTCTCGCCGTAGATGCTCTTGCCGCCCGTGCCGTCGCCACGGGTGAAGTCGCCACCCTGGAGCATGAACTCCGGGATGACACGGTGGAAGGACGAGCCCTCGTAGCCGAAGCCCTTCTCGCCGGTGGCGAGGGCGCGGAAGTTCTCCACGGTCTTCGGGACGACGTCCTCGAAGAGGTTGAACGTGATCCGCCCGGCGGGCTCGTCGTTGATGGTGATGTCGAAGTAAGCCTTGATGGTCATAGAACCATCCTGACACTTCTCGGGCCGGACCTCGCGCAGAGGGGGTACCCGGCGCGCTCCTGCGGGTCCAGTCGGCGGACGGCGAACGATTCAGCGTCCGCCCGGACGACCGTCCCGCCACCGCGCCCGTCCGGTGCGGAGGAGGCCCCGCCGTCCCGGCCGCGACCGCCGCGGGGCGGGCAGCCTCCCCGCACGGCCCCTGGGCCCGTACTCCGGCGCGGCGGGCCGTCGGCCGCGGTCCGGGGACGGCAGCGGAGCCTGCCGGTCCGCTTGGGCGAGGATCTCCTGGTGAGCGGCGTACGAAGTGGTCCGGAACGCCTCCTCGTACGAGGCGAGGGCCGCCCCGATCGCCGCCCCGGCCGCTCCCCGGCGCCGCACCCGGGCCGCGAGCGATCCGAAGAGGCCCATGACGGCGGCCAGACATCCGACGACGATCAACAACGGCAGAAGCGCACCCATGGGGGCGAGGGTAGCGAGCGGGTGGTCGGGGCGGCAGAGCTCCGACGACTATCGCCCGGTCCGGGGCGGCAAGAGAGCTCCGACGACTATCGCCCGCGCGGCTTTCCGCGCTTGGCGCCCCCCGCGCCCTTCGCGCCCTTGGCCCCGCCGCCCGACCCGCCCCGCGGGTTGCGGGACGACGGCTTGCCCGTGGCGGCGCCGCGACGCTGCCCGCCCGCGGCCGGCCGCTTCTCCTGCTTCGGTTGCGGGGGAGTGGGGGTACGCCCGCGCGAACTGTTCACCGTGCGGCCCCGGACGATGCCGATGAAGTCCTCGACCATCCCGGTCGTCTTCTCCTCCGGCCACGAGAGCGCGATACGCGACTCCGGGACGTCCGTCATCGTCCGGTAGGTGAGGTCCTTGCGGTGGTGGAGCCGGGCGAGCGACTGCGGCACGACCAGCAGACCGATCCCCGCCGCGACCAGCGCCACGGCGTCCTCCGTCGTCTCCGGCCGCTCGAACGCGGGCAGCCCCGGCGGGCGCTCCCAGCCGAGCGTGTCGTCGAGCGGATGCAGCACGATGTCCTCCGCGAGGTCCTCGGCGGACACCTCCTCCGCGGCAGCCAGCAGGTGGTCCTTGGGGATCACCACCACCGAGGTCTCGGTGTACAGGGGGATCGCGCTGAGCTCCTGGCGGCCGACCGGCAGGCGTACGAAACCCGCGTCGGCACCGCCCTCCAGCAGCAGCCCAGGGGCCTCGCCGGGCGGCACGGAGACCAGCTCCAGCGGGATGCGGGGGAAGCGCTCTTTCCAGATGCGCACCCACTTGGAAGGCGTCACGCCCGGTACGTAGGCGAGGCGGAAGGAGGGGGATGCGTCGGAGCCAGTCACCCCGCCAGGTTACCGGCCCCACCCCCGGGGAACGTCCGGCGGACCATGGCAGGGAACCCGTCGCACCCCCTGCCGCGGGCGGTGTGGTCGGCGGCCTCGCACACGCTCGCTACTCTTGACACATGACCTCGCACCAGACACCCCAGACGATGAAGCCCGCCACCGCGGCGAAGAAGCTGGGTGTGTACCTCGAAGCCACCCCCGCCGAGTTCCAGGAGGGTGTGGTCTCGCGCAGCGAGTTCAACGCGCTGCAGGCCGATCCGCCGGCCTGGCTGGAGGAACTGCGCCGCAACGGCCCGCACCCCCGCCCGGTCGTCGCCGCGAAGCTGGGCGTCTCCATCTCCGGCCTCGCCCGCGGTGGAGTCACCGAGCCGCTCACCACCGAGCAGATCGACGCCCTCAAGAACGAGATGCCGGAATGGCTGAGCGCCGAGCGCGCCACCCAGGCCGACGTCCGCAAGGAGGCCGTCCGCATCAAGGAGCGGAACGCCGAGCGTGCCGCGCGCGCCGAGAAGGCCGATTCCTGACCCAGGCTCCACACCCCCGCCCGGCCACCGGAACACCCCGCGCGGCCGGGCGGAGCTGTGCCCGCTCCGGCCGCGCGGACCGTACAGGTCCCAGCGGCGTGAGACGGGGACGGCCCGGGGCCCGGAACGGGAACGGCCCGGCGGCGCCCGAAGCGGACGAGCGGACGACCGGACGACCGGACGAGCGCATGAGCGCATGACCTGACGACCGGATAACCGGTGGCTCCCGCCCGGCCCCGCGCGACAGGATGCGTGCCGTGTTTCACCTCCTGCTCGGGCTGGCGGCCAACCCCTCGCTGCCCCCTCACCTGATCGACCGGTTCCTCGCGTACGAGGACGTCTGCCTCGAACCCCTCGACTGCGAACTGGCCCAAGCCCTCGGCGAGCGCTCCGATCTGAACCGCGAACAGGCCGGGCGCCTGGTCTCGGCGCACGAGGACTGCGCCGGGGTGTCCATGTCCAAGGCGCTACAGGTGTTCACGGCGGCCGACGTCGACCCGGTACGCCGGCCTCTCGTCGCGCTCGCCCTGCTGGAGGCCGGTGCCGGTTCCTCCGCGTGGGCCCGCCATCTCGCCGGGGTGCCCGAGTACTGGCTGCGGGAGTCCCTGGCCGCCCTCCCCGACCTGCCGGACGACGTCACCGGGACACTGGCCCAGGACCCCGACGTACGGGTGGTGACCGAGCTGGCGTTCTGGACCACGTCCACCGCGGTCGCCTCCCGGCTCGCCCGGCACCCGCACACCGAGGTACGCGGTGCCCTCGCCGTGAACCCGATGACACCGCCCCCGGTCCTGGCGGCGCTGATCACCGGCGAAGGGCTGCCGCCGGTCCGCCACTGCCTGGTCTGCGACCAGGAACCAGTTCCGTACACCCACGATTCCGGCTGCGAACGCCCCGGATGCGACCTGCGGTCCGGGGCGGCCTGTGACGGCTCCCACCAGTCCACCGTCCACGAGCTGCTCGTAAGGGCCCTGGAGAACGGGGCCACCCCCACCGAGGCGGTCCTCCCGTTCGCCGACGACCCCCGCGACCCGGTGCGCCGGGCACTGGCCACCCGCGAGGACCTGCCCGACTCCGCGTACGAACGCCTCGCACGCGACCCCGCGCACTGGGTCAGGGACGAACTCGCGGGAAATCCCGCGACCGGCGAGGCGGCCGTCCGCGTCCTCGCGGCGGACCCGTCCCCCGAGGTCCGCCGCAAGGTGGCACATCACCCGCGCCTGCCGCTGGACGTGCTCACCGCCCTGGCCGGGACGGTACGGACGGGCCCGGTGCCGCTCGCCAGGATCGCCGGGGCCACACCCGCCGAGATCGCCCTGCTGGCGGCCTCGCGGGACCCGGCCGTACGGGCCCTGGTGGCCGAACGCCACGATCTGCCCGAGGCGATCCGCGACCGGCTCGCCGCCGACCCCGACGCGAGGGTGGTCCGCGCGGTGGCCCCGCACCCCGGCCTCCCCGAGGCGACGCTGCGCGCGATGATCACGCGCTTCGGAGCGCAGGTGGCCGGGCGGGTGGCCGAGAACCCGGACGCCTCGCCCGCGTTCCTGGAGGAGCTGGCGCTGCGCACCCCGCCCGTACGGAAGGTGCTCCGCGCGGTGGCCGGCCGGCCCGGGGCGACGCCGGCGTCGCTGGTGGCCTGCCTGGCGGACCCGCGGGTTCGGATCGCGGCGGCCGGCCATCCGTCCCTGCCGCGGTCCGTGCTCGTCGGGCTGCTCGACCACCCTGACGCGGCACTGGCCGGGGCGGCGGCGGCCAATCCCGCCCTGCCGGTCGGCGAGATGGTCCGCCTCCTCCCGCCGCCCGGCCGCCCAAGGTTCCGCCGCACGACGTAGCGTGCAGATGGGGGCGCCGCCGCCCGTCGGACGAGGCACTGTGCCCGTCGCTGCCCTTCACGACAGAAAGGTCGACGACCGACCATGACCGACACACTCACCGTCAGCGTTCTGGGCACCGGAATCATGGGTGCCGCCATGGCCCGCAACCTCGCCCGCGCCGGGCACTTTGTACAGGTCTGGAACCGCACCCGCGCCAAGGCCGAACCGCTGGCGAAGGACGGCGCGCGGATCGCCGACACCCCCGCGGAGGCCGTCGAGGGCGCCGACGTGGTCCTGACGATGCTGCACGACGGGCCGGCGGTGGCGGAGGTCGTGCGGCAGGCCGCGCCGGCACTCCGCCCGGGCACCGCCTGGGTGCAGTCGACCACCGTGGGCGTCGACGCGGTCGAGGCGCTCGCCGCGACCGCCGAGGAGTACGGCCTGGTCTTCTTCGACGCGCCGGTGCTCGGCACCCGGCAGCCCGCCGAGTCGGGGCAGCTGCTCATCCTGGCAGCGGGCCCGGCGAAGAGCCGCGCGGCCGTCGCCCCGGTACTGGACGCGGTCGGGGCCCGGACCGTCTGGACGGGCGAGAACGGGGCGGACGGCGGCGCCACCCGCCTCAAGCTCGTCGCCAACAGCTGGGTCATCGCGGCCACCACCGCCACCGGAGAAACCCTGGCACTCGCCAAGGCGCTCGGAGTGAACCCGCAGGACTTCTTCGACGCCATCGGCGGTGGCCCGCTCGACATGGGATATCTGCGCGCCAAGTCCGGCCTCATCCTCGACGACGGCCTGGAACCGGCCAGCTTCGCGGTGACCACGGCCGAGAAGGACGCCCGCCTGATCGTGGAGGCCGGGCAGCGGTACGGCGTCCGCCTCGACGGCGCGGCGGCGAGCGCGGACCGCTTCGCCCGCGCCGCCGCCCAGGGCCACGGCCACGAGGACATGGCCGCCGCCTACTTCGCGAGCTTCGAACCGGACGGGTCACGCTGACGTCGGGGCCGGGGCAGCGACGTCCTGGGCCGTATCCGTCCGACCGGGCGCGGCCCGCGCGCGTCAGCTCGGTTCCGTGGCACGGCCGCCCCGGGTGAGGAGCCACCGCCACCGGGGGCGTTCCGTGACGAGGGCGAGGGCCGCGAGCACGGACACCGGAACCGCCGCCCGAGCGGGCCAGGCCGACCACGAGAAA
Organism: Streptomyces sp. NPDC002690; assembly: GCF_053592415.1. Lineage (NCBI taxonomy): Bacteria > Bacillati > Actinomycetota > Actinomycetes > Kitasatosporales > Streptomycetaceae > Streptomyces > Streptomyces sp. NPDC002690. Next base: position 32,308 of record NZ_JBSFVR010000028.1, read on the forward strand.
ACCACGGCGGCGGCGATCTGGAGGAGTACCAGCAGGATCGTGACCGTGCCGGGCACCGGGACGATCACCTGCTTCTTGTCGCCCGGTGTCGCGAAGACGGCCGGAAGACCGATCAGGACGACCACCGACAGGACCGCGAGAGGCCACGAGTACCGGGACAGCGCCCAGGGCGTGGCCACCCAGGCGGCGAGTTCCACCGCGAAGCGCAGGACGGACGCGAGCCGGTCGTCGGGTCGTTCCACGGTTCCCTCGAAGTGTGCGGAGCGGCGGGTCCGGGGTGTCCGCCCGGACCGGCCCGTCGGCGCGGGCGGCCGATCCTACGTCGCTCCGGCGCTCGCCGGGAGCCCGGGACGGCGACGAACGAACTCCGCGAACGCTGAACTCCGCGCGGGTAGTCGCCGGGACGCCCGTCGAGGATGATCGCGCACATGACAGACGTGATCTTCTTCGACCTCGACGGGACCCTGGTCGACCATCGCGGTGCGGTCCTGGAGACCATCGGCGCCATCGTCCGGGCGGCGCCGAACGCGACGGCTCCGCCGGAGGAGTCGGTGGCCGCGTGGTGGGCGCTGGAGGCGCGCCACATGCGGGAGTACCTGGCCGGCGAATGCTCCTTCGCCGAGCATCACCGGCGCAGGGTCCGGTCCTTCCTGCCCCTCCTGGGCGAGCCGGTCCCCGACAGCCCCGCTCTCCTGGACGCCTGGATCGACGAGCGTTACCTCGCCGTGTTCGAGGAGACCTGGCAGTGCTACCCCGACGTCCGCCCCTGCCTGGAGTCCCTGGAGCGGCTCCCCGGAGGGCCGCGGCTCGCCGTACTCACCAACGGGGATCCCGGGCAGCAGCGTGCCAAGCTCGCCCGCTTCGGTCTCCTGGACCACTTCGAGGCCGTCCTGACCCCGACCGAACTCGGCGCGGCCAAGCCCGCCGCCTACGCCGCCGCCTGCCGGTGGATGGGGACGGACCCCGCCCGCGCGGTCAACGTGGGCGACATGCTCAAGAGCGACGTGCTCGCCGCAGCCGACGCCGGGCTCACCGGTATCTGGCTGGACCGGGGCATCGACTTCGTCACCGGTGGGCCCTCACCCGTGGCGGACGGGTCGGTCCGCCGCATCGAACGGCTCACCGACCTCCCGGGCCACCTGGCGCGCGCGGACGCCTGACCTGCTCCCGGCCACCGCCTCGGCGCGTCACTCGACGTACTCGACGAGCTGCATCATCCCCCGGTCCTCGTGCTGGAGCTCATGGCAGTGGATGAGGGCCCGGCCGGTGAAGTCCGTGAAGCGGACGCGCAGGGTCACCGAGCCGCCCCTCCTGACGCCGACGGTGTCCTGCCACACCGGCGTGCCCAGGGGGACGCCGTCGACGGCGGTGACCAGGAAGCGGTTGGTGTGCAGGTGGAACGAGTGGTTGGGGTGGGTTCTCGAGTCGTTGCGCAGCGTCCACTCCTCGGTCTCGCCGAGCCGGAGGGTGTGGTTGACGACGGCCGGATCGAACCGTCCGTAAGCCGGGTCCGTCGGGTCGGCCTGGTCGCGGGCCGGCGGGGTCGCTCCGTCGCCCGTGATGCGGTACGCGTGGGGGAAGGGCTGGCCGGGAAAAGCGTTCATGTCGCTGTGGAAGGTCAGCGAACGGAGGCGGGTCACTTCCTGCGGGTCGATGTACGGAGCGGGCCCCGGCAGATCCGTGGGCAGCTCCATCCGTACGCCGGAGCCCGGAGTCACGGTCAGGGTCGCCAGTAGGACGCCGCCCGCCGTGACGCGGTAGTCGCCCGGGCTCTGCGCTCTGATCATGACGTCGGCGCGGTTGCCCATCGACAGGGTGACCCCGTCACGCTCGACGGTCCGGGTGAGAGCCACCCCGTCCATGGCGATCTGGTGCAGCGCGTGTCCCTCCACCCGGATCGGCAGGACGCTGAACGCCGACCCGTTGATCAGACGCCAGCGCTGCACCTCGCCCTCGCGCAACTGGATCACCGGTCGATAGGCGCCGTTGACCACGAACGTCGACGCCACCCTGTTGAGGTCGTTCTCGGCGCGCAGCTCGGGCACTTGCCCGTCGGAGAGCTTGAGTTCACCGATGCACATCACCACGTCGCTCGCGGCAGCGATCTCCGGGACCCTGTCGATCTCGCCTTCCACGACGAGCGCGCCCAGCAGGCCGCCGGCCAGTTGGACGGCGGTCGACCCGTGCACGTGCGAGTGGTACCAGAACGTGCCGCCCGGGTGGTCGGCGGGAATCTCGATGCGGCTGCGGTAGCTCGTGACGGTCAGACCGTTGGCCGGATCGTAGGGGGTGAACTCCCTGAAGACGTTGTCGGCGTCCCCGCTCGGTGAGACGTGGAGTCCGTGGGTGTGCAGATTCACCGTGTTGAAGCCGTGCGGCACGTTGTGGTCGCTGTGCGAGGTCTGATCGGGGTTGGGCGGCAGATCGTTGATGTGTTCGATGTCGAGCAGATCGCCCGGCCGCACGCGCAGGGTCGGCCCGTTGATGGAGCCGTTGTAGAGCCGGAGATCGAAGTCGCCGACACCGGCGAGCGTTCCCCGGGTGAACGCGACCCGCAGGGTGGTGGACAGGACTCCGTTCGCCGACCGGATCAGCGGAGGCGGGCCGAAGGGTGCCGCGGCCGACGCGCGGGGGGTCCGCAGCGCGCCGGACAGCAGGGCGGGTGCCGACACCAGTACCGCACGTCTGCTGATTCCGCGTGATGAGTCCATCGATGTCACTCCTGCTCGTGAACGGCCAAAGGCCGTTCAGCGTGGCGAGCGCACCACCGGTTCCGACGGACGACACGTCCCGCGCCGCGCGGCTTCCCCTGATCGGCTCACCCGACGGGGTGCCCCCCCGGTGGTTCATCCGTGCTTCTGGGGCGCATCGCCTCGCGGTGACGGCTTCATCTCCCGACCTTTGCATAAAAGTGCATCGCTGCGTATAGTCATGCCATCGATGAGGAGGATTCCGATGGTGGTACGTGCAGCGGTGGCAGGGGCGAGCGGATACGCCGGCGGTGAGCTGCTGCGCCTGCTGCTGGCCCACCCCGAGATCGAGATCGGCGCCCTGACCGGCCACTCCAACGCCGGGCAGAAGCTCGGCGCGCTCCAGCCGCACCTGCGGCCGCTGGCCGACCGGGTGCTGGAGCCCACCACCGCCGAGGCGCTCGCCGGGCACGACGTGGTCTTCCTCGCCCTGCCGCACGGACAGTCCGCCGCCGTCGCCGAGCAGCTCGGCGACGAGGTCCTGGTCGTCGACATGGGGGCCGACTTCCGGCTCGCGGACGCCGCGGACTGGGAGAAATTCTACGGTTCGCCGCACGCCGGTACGTGGCCCTACGGGCTGCCCGAGCTGCCCGGAGCCCGCGCCGCGCTCGCCGGGACCAAGCGGATCGCCGTACCCGGCTGCTACCCGACCGCCGTGTCGCTCGCGCTCTTCCCGGCGTACGCCGCCGGGCTCGCCGAACCCGAGGCGGTCGTCGTCGCCGCGTCCGGTACCTCCGGCGCCGGCAAGGCGGCCAAGCCGCACCTCCTCGGCTCCGAGGTGATGGGGAACATGACCCCGTACGGAGTCGGCGGGGGACACCGGCACACACCGGAGATCACCCAGAACCTCAGCGCCGTCGCCGGCGAACGCGTCACGGTCTCCTTCACCCCGACCCTCGCCCCCATGCCGCGCGGCATCCTCGCCACCTGCAGCGCCAAGGCGAAGCCCGGCGTGGACGGCGAGGCGCTCCGCGCCGTCTACGAGAAGGCGTACGCGGACGAGCCGTTCGTCGACCTCCTCCCCGAAGGCCAGTGGCCCTCCACTGCGGCCGTGTACGGCTCCAACGCCGTGCAGATCCAGGTGGCGTACGACCCCGCCGCCGACCGGATCATCGTGATCAGCGCCATCGACAACCTCGCCAAGGGCACCGCCGGGGGTGCCCTGCAGAGCACGAACATCGCCCTCGGGCTGCCCGAGGACACCGGTCTGACCACGACCGGCGTGGCACCGTGACCGACCCGCGCCCGGCCGCACCCACCCCGCGCGCCGGGCGTACGGACGCCCGGCCCCGGACCACCACGGAAACCGCCGCAGCGCCGCACCGCGCGGGCGGAGAAGCGAACGAGGAGATGCAGTGAGCGTCACGGCAGCACAGGGATTCTCGGCGGCGGGCATCGCCGCCGGGATCAAGGAGAGCGGCAACCCGGACCTGGCCCTCGTGGTCAACCTCGGGCCGCGCCGCGCCGCCGCGGGAGTCTTCACCTCCAACCGCGTCAAGGCCGCACCCGTCCTCTGGTCCCAGCAGGTCCTCAAGGGCGGCGAGGTCTCCGCCGTCGTCCTCAACTCCGGTGGCGCCAACGCCTGTACGGGCCCCAAGGGCTTCCAGGACACGCACGCCACCGCCGAGAAGACCGCCGAGGTCCTCGAAGGCCACAGCGCCGGCGAGATCGCCGTCTGCTCCACCGGGCTCATCGGCACGCTGCTCCCGATGGACAAGCTGCTCGCCGGCATCGACAAGGCCGCGGGCGCCCTCAGCGAGGAAGGCGGCACGGACGCCGCCATCGCGATCAAGACCACCGACACCGTCCACAAGACCGCCGTGGCCACCGGAGACGGCTGGACCGTCGGCGGCATGGCCAAGGGCGCGGGCATGCTCGCCCCCGGGCTCGCCACCATGCTCGTCGTCCTCACCACCGACGCCGACGTCGAGGCGTCCGCGCTGGACGCCGCCCTGCGCGACGCCACCCGCACCACCTTCGACCGGGTCGACTCGGACGGCTGCATGTCGACCAACGACACCGTGCTGCTCCTCGCCTCCGGAGCCAGCGGCGTCACCCCCGAGCAGGACGCGTTCTCCGCCGCCGTGCAGACCGTCTGCGCCGACCTGGCCCGCCAGCTCATCGGCGACGCCGAGGGTGCCTCCAAGGACATCCGGATCGAGGTCGTCGGAGCCGCGACCGAGGACGACGCCGTCGAGGTGGGCCGCTCCATCGCCCGCAACAACCTCCTCAAGTGCGCCATCCACGGCGAGGACCCCAACTGGGGCCGGGTGCTCTCCGCGATCGGCACCACCCGGGCCGCCTTCGACCCCGACCAGCTGAACGTCGCCATCAACGGCGTCTGGGTCTGCAAGAACGGAAGCGTCGGCGACGACCGCGACCTGGTCGACATGCGCTACCGCGAGGTCAAGATCACCGCTGACCTCTCCGCGGGCACCGAGTCCGCCGTCATCTGGGCGAACGACCTCACCGCGGAGTACGTCCACGAGAACAGCGCGTACAGCTCATGAGCACCTCGAAGAACACCCCGGAAGGCGCCGACAACACCACGGGCGCCGAGAACAGCACGGCCCGGAAACACACCGCCCTCCCGAAGGCGCAGATCCTCATCGAAGCGCTGCCCTGGCTGACCCGGCACAACGGCCGGACCGTGGTCATCAAGTTCGGCGGCAACGCCATGATCGACGACGAGCTGAAGGCGGCCTTCGCCCAGGACGTCGTGTTCCTGCGGCAGGCCGGCCTCAAGCCCGTCGTCGTGCACGGCGGCGGGCCGCAGATCAACGCCCAGCTCGACAAGCAGGGCCTGGTCAGCGAGTTCAAGGCCGGACTGCGGGTCACCACGCCCGAGGCGATGGACGTCGTACGGATGGTCCTGGCGGGACAGGTCCAGCGCGAGCTGGTCGGCCTGCTCAACCAGCACGGGCCGCTCGCCGTCGGCATGACCGGCGAGGACGCCCGGACCATGACCGCCGTCCAGCACCGCCCGACCATCGACGGCGAGCTCATCGACATCGGCCGGGTCGGCGAGATCACCGAGATCGACACCGGTGCCATAGAGGCACTCCTCGCGGACGGCCGCATCCCGGTCATCTCCTCGATCGCGCGCTCCGCCGACGACAACCACGTCTACAACGTCAACGCCGACACGGCAGCCGCCGCCCTGGCCGCCGCGCTGAACGCCGAGACGCTGATGGTCCTCACCGACGTCGAGGGCCTCTACGAGGACTGGCCGAACAGCGACGACGTGATCAGCCGCATCACCGCGACCGAGCTGGAGAAGCTCCTGCCCGAGCTGTCCAGCGGCATGGTCCCGAAGATGCAGGGCTGCCTGTACGCGGTACGCAACGGCGTCGAGACCGCCAGGGTCATCGACGGCCGGGTCCAGCACGCGATCCTGCTGGAGATCTTCACGGACGAAGGCGTCGGCACGATGGTCGTGCCGGACACGGACACGGCGGCAGAGCCGGGTACGGACACGGAGGGGTCAGCATGACGAACGCGGAACTCGGTCAGCGGTGGAGCGACTCGCTGATGGACAACTACGGCACGCCGCAGATCCCCCTCGTCCGGGGCGAGGGCGCCCGGGTCTGGGACGCCGACGGCAAGGAGTACCTCGACTTCGTCGGCGGTATCGCGGTGAACGCGCTGGGCCACGCCCACCCCGCGGTCGTCGAGGCGGTCTCCACCCAGATCGCCTCCCTCGGACACGTCTCCAACCTCTTCATCGCCGAGCCGCCCGTCGCGCTCGCCGAGCGGCTGCTCCAGCTCTTCGGCCGGAGCGGACGGGTCTACTTCGCCAACTCCGGCGCCGAGGCCAACGAAGCCGCCTTCAAGATCGGCCGGCTCACCGGCCGGACCGGCATGGTCGCCACCACCGGTGGCTTCCACGGCCGGACCATGGGCGCGCTGGCCCTCACCGGACAGGCGAAGAAGCGGGACCCGTTCCTGCCGCTGCCCGCCGACGTCACCCACGTGCCGTACGGAGACGTGGAAGCGCTCCGGGCCGCCGTCACCACCGACACCGCGCTCGTGATCATCGAGCCCATCCAGGGCGAGAAGGGCGTGGTCGTCCCGCCCAAGGGCTACCTCTCCGCCGCCCGCGAGATCACCCGGGCCACCGGCACCCTGCTCGTCCTCGACGAGGTGCAGACCGGCATCGGCCGGTGCGGCACCTGGTTCGAGTACCAGGCCCACGAGGACGTCGAGCCCGACATCGTCACCCTCGCCAAGGGCATCGGCGGCGGGCTGCCGCTCGGTGTCACCGTCGCCTTCGGTGCCGCGGCCGACCTGCTGAAGCCGGGTCACCACGGCACCACCTTCGGCGGCAACCCGATCGCCTGCGCGGCCGGCCTCGCCGTGCTGGACACCCTGGCGGCGGACGGGGCGCTCGACAACGTCAAGCGGCTCGGTGAGCGCATCCGTGAGGAGGTCGAGGGGCTCGGACACCCGCTCGTCTCCCACGTCCGCGGCTCCGGCCTGCTGCTGGGTATCGTGCTCACGGGGCCCCACGCATCGCAGGTGCAGCAGGCGGCCCAGGAAGCGGGCCTCCTGGTCAACGCCCCCGCACCCGATGTCGTACGGCTGATGCCGCCGCTGATCATCGGCGACGCGGAGGTGGACGCCTTCCTGGCCGTACTGCGGGGCGCGCTGGACACGGTGGAACCGGGCAAGGGCGACGGAGAACCCGGAGCATGACCACCCGGAGAATGAGGCGACGACGATGACCGAGGCGCAGGACAACGACCACGGCGGCCCTGCCGTGCCGCAGACCCGCACGGCACGCCACCGCCGGATCGTGGACATCCTGAACCGTCAGCCGGTGCGCTCGCAGAGCCAGCTGGCCAAGCTCCTCGCCGACGACGGGCTGAGCGTCACCCAGGCGACGCTCTCCCGCGACCTCGACGAGCTGGGCGCGGTCAAGATCCGCAACACCGGTGGCGAGCTGATCTACGCCGTGCCGAGCGAGGGTGGATTCCGCACCCCGCAGGCACCGCTGGGCGGCTCCGCCAAGGAGGAGCGGATGCGGCGCCTCTCTTCGGAGCTGCTCATCTCCGCGGAGGCCTCGGCCAACCTCGTCGTCCTGCGCACGCCCCCGGGCGCCGCGCAGTTCCTCGCCTCGGCCATCGACCAGGCCGAACTCCACGACGTCCTCGGCACGATCGCCGGGGACGACACGCTGATGCTCATCAGCCGTGACGCGGCCGGTGGTCAGGCGCTCGCCGACCACCTCCTGCGCCTCGCGCAGAACGAACGCTGACGCGTACCCCGTACGTGCGGGAGCCCGGACCGCCACCCGCGGACCGGGCTCCCGCGCGTCGTGGGGGCGTCAGTAGCGGGTGACCGCCAGCTCCCCGGCGGAGGTGCCGATGGCGATGTGCGGGTGCTTCGCCGGGTCGGCCCAGGCCAGGACGCGGTCCATCGCCTTCGCCGGCACCGAGACGCAGCCCGCCGTCGCCCCTGCGCCGTCGACGTGCAGGAAAATGCCCGCACCCCGGCCCCGTACCGGCTTCGCGTAGTTGAAGCCGATCACCATCGCCCGGGCGTACTGCGCCGGGTACGTGATCAGGTGCTCGGCCTCCGCGGCCCGGCAGTCGGACGGCAACGGCTCCACCCAACGGTTGTAGTCGCGCGCCCCGTTGTCCTGGCACCACCACGAACCCTCCGTCACCCTGCGGTACGGGTAAGCCGTCGCGGCCGGAGCCGGTCGGACGCCGAAGGCGTACGGGAGGTCGAACAGGCCCGTCGGGGTGGTGTTCGTGCCCTGGCGCCGGGTACGCCCCTCGGCGAGGCCCGCCGCCCCGAACCGGGCCGGCGCGGAACCCGCCCGGGCCCACCGCCCCCGCCGCAGCTCCCACCAGGTGACCGTGCCGGTGGTGGACCCGGCCTCCGGGGCTTCGGCGACGATCAGTTGCCGGCCCCCGCCGGTGTCGGCCAGCCGCTCGGGCGCGGGAGGGGCAGCACCCGTGGGCGCCGCCGCCGAGACGGAACTCGCCAGTGCCAGCAGGACGGACAGGGCCACGACGCGGGCGGCGACCGCGCCCAGACCCTGGACGCCCTGAGCGAGGTCCTGCCCTGGCTGAAGGAGCAGGGGTACTCCTTCGGCTTCCCGG